>JAOXRY010000170.1 GCA_025800305.1 Campylobacterales bacterium
GCTGTTATGAGTAGTGATAGTTTTGATGATGATAGTGAAACAAAAAAACCAACAGTACAAGTAGGAGATCCTTTTGTTGAAAAGCTTTTAATGGAAGCTTGTATGGATCTATTTAAAACAGACCATATTGTGGGTATTCAAGATATGGGTGCTGCTGGTCTTACTTCTAGTGCATTTGAGATGGCTGGAAGATCTGGTAGTGGTATGATAATGCACCTTGATAAAGTACCAGCTAGAGAAGAAGGAATGGTTCCTTATGAGTTTATGCTTAGTGAGTCTCAAGAGAGAATGCTTATCTGTGCTAAAAAAGGTAGAGAAGAGCAAATCATCGAGATCTTTAAAAAGTATGAGTTAGAAGCAGAAGTAATTGGTGAAGTTACAGACACTGGAAATATGGAGCTTTTCTGGCATGGTGAGAAGGTGTGTGATATGCCTATTAATCCTGTTTCAGAAGAAGCACCAGTTCTTGACAGACCAACAAAAGAGCCTAAGTATCTAAAAGAGATCAAAGATTACTCAATTGAAGATGCAGATCTACCTTCTTCAACTGAGATCTTAAAAACTCTGATAGGGCATCCAGAAGTTGCGGATAAAAGATGGATCTATGAGCAATATGATTCAACTATTCAAACTAATTCACTGACTAAATTAGGGAAAACTAACTCTGGTGTTATGAGAGTAAAGGGAACTGATTCAGCTTTGGCTATTAGTGTTGATTGTAATCCTAGATTTTGTTATGTAGATCCTAAAAATGGTTCTGCTGCGGCTGTTGCTGAGAGTGGTAGAAATGTTGCAATGAGTGGTGCTACTCCACTTTCCATTACTGATTGTTTAAACTTTGGTAACCCAGAAAATCCAGAGGTTATGTGGCAGTTTAAAGAGGCTTGTGAGGGGATAAAAGAGGCTTGTAAAGAGTTGAATACTCCAGTTGTAAGTGGTAATGTTTCATTATATAACGAAACAAATGGTGTAAGTGTGTTTCCTACACCTTCTATTGGTATGGTTGGACTCTTAGAAGATGCTTCAAAAACTCTAACTCCAGAGTTTAAAAAAGCTGGAAATAGTGTTTATGTTGTTGGTGATACAACAACTGAGTTTGGTGGTTCATTAATCTTAAAAGTTTTTGGAAAAAAAGTTGGTGGTGTACTTCCAGAACTTGATTTTTCTAAAGAAAAAGCATTATGGAATTTAGTTAAAGAAGCAAATGAAGACTCTCTTCTTGAATCAGCACATGATATAAGTGTTGGTGGTGTTGCTGTCGCTTTATCCAAAATGGCGATTGGTGGTAACCTTGGTTTTGAAGGTATGGCAAGTGTAACAGAAGAATACTCACTATTCAATGAGTCTTTTTCTAGAGCAATTTTCGAAGTAAAACCAGAAAATAGCAGTAGTTTTGAGGAGTTATTAACAAAAGCAGGACTCTCTTTTGAGTGTGTAGGGAAAGTAACTGAAAATAACTTCATTTTAAATAGTATTAGTGTAGATACAAATACTTTAAGTGAAATCTATTATAACTCATTTACACATTTAATGGAAAAGGATCTTTAGGATTAATGACCACTGATGTAGTTTATTTTTTTGATATAGAGTTAGTTGATGATTTTCGTGATGAGTTGATTTATGTTATCGAAAATTTAGAAAGTGATATTCTCGCTCTCCAAAATGATGAAAAATATATTGAAAGTGTAAATCATCTTTTTAGAGTTTTTCATTCATTAAAAGCCCATGGTTCCTATGTTGGAGCCAATGAGATGGTAAAGGTCTTTAAGGTTATTGAGGATGCTTTACACATTTTAAGAAATAAGAAACCCCCTGTAAAACAAGAGGTAATCGATTGGTTGCTTCTTATTCTTGATTTTCTCCAAGACTGGGTTCCTCAAATAGAAAAAAGTGATTTTGATATCGATCCAATCGATAGTTACACACTAAATATGGTTAAAATTGCTTCACTTTCAACAGTTTCAACAGATAAGATTATGGAGAAACTTACAGTTCTAATTATAGGGGATAATAAAGAAGGTATTTTAAAGATTGATAGAGTAATAGAGAAATTTTTTAGAAAAGTCTTTAAAAGTTCTATTAAAAAAGCGGTAGAAAGTGCTGAGCACTATAAATCAGATATCATTGTAGTTGTCTCAGATCTTCAAGATACCAATGGATTAAAAGCTATTGAAGATATAAGAAAGATCCTTGAAAGACGACCTTTTTTTGTTGTTGCTTCTAAAAAACCAGAAAAAGATGTTTTTGAAAAACTAAAAAAAATAAGTGTAGATACAATCTCTCCTATTACTACAGAAAGCAATTCTATAGTTGAAAAACTAAGACATCTAGCTGAAGCTAACTACGGAAATAAATGGATCTCTATAGAAGATCAAGAAGTTAAGGAGATAATATCAAATATAGCTCCTCTTCCTGATACTATAGTGGAACTTCAAAAGGCTGTGGTCAACCCTAAAACTTCTCCAAGAGATATCTCAACAATCATTTCAAAAGATCCAATTTTAATGGCTAAGATGTTAAAAGTTGTTAACTCTCCAATTTTTGGACTTAGAAGTGAAGTTACAAATATTCAAAATGCAGTGACTCTTCTAGGAAAAGAGAGAATTTCCGCTCTTGCAATGCAAGAAAGTATTAGTACAAGTTTTAAAATTCCAGATCTGTCAGTGTATGGAATTAATGAGTTAAAATACTTTGAACTTGCAAGAAAAAGAATGGAACTTATGACAGCTTGGTATTCAAAAGTCTCTTTTGGAAAACTTGCTATTTTAGCTACGTCTTCACTGTTAGGAAGTTTAGGACAACTTTTATTAGCTAATAAAATAAAAAAAGAAAATAGAGGAGCAGAGTTTTCTCTTCTTCTTAATGATACGGCTCCTATAGTTGCAGAAAGTGAGATTTTAAATACAACTTCTGAGGATGTAACGGCTGATATTTTAGGACATTGGGAAATGAGTAATTTATTGGTTGACTCTATTAGATATAGTTTTAATTTGTCAGAAGCACCAAGTGAAGTTAAGCAGTATGCAATTGCCAATTATGTTGTTTTCTATACAGTTGCTTCAGCCAGTGAAAATCAAAATGAATTAAAAAATACCATTGAGGAGATGGCTGAGTTTTTGGAAGAGTTAAACTTAGAGGCTGATGCTTACAAGAAGGCTTGTGAGAAAGTATTAGAAATTAGTTAGCTTTAGATAATTTTTTATTTTTTTCCTACCAAGATCCCTTTTGGTAGTCTCTTTCCTTTGTATCCTTCTGGATTTCCCTCTTCTTGAATTGATTGATAAATAGTACCTAGTTTGTATTCTTTAGCGTAGTGTTCTAATTCGCTATCTCTACCAAAAAGTTGGATATACTTTTTCAGAGTTCCTGCCCATGCAACAGGTAGTTTTTTTATAACAGCTCTTTTGATTTGATTAAGATATGCAATTTTATATATTGATGCAATCTTATCAGAATGGTAACTGATATCTAAATACTCTCCTAGTATTTCATGAATTTTACCAGGTATACCTCCAAAGGCGTACTTCATAGCTAAACGAAGTTTTTCTTTAAAGATCAAATCAAGTTCTAAAAATTCTTTAAACTCTTTAAACTCAGGGTTTTGTTCAATCAGCTTGTAAGATTGTTTTAATTCTTTATTTTTCACAGCTTTAACAAAATTCATTGATGCCCCCAGATGAACCAATCTTTTTTCAATCTCTTCCAATAGAGGTTGAAAATCTAAAATTAATTTTAAAGAACTTACTGCATCTTCAAAGTTTCTTTCATTTTCAAGTTTTTCACTATTTTCTATAACGCTTTTGCCATGTTTAAGCACTTTTTTATAGATTTCAAACTCTTTTAATGGAGGATGTTTTTCCACCCACTGAAAGAAACCTTTATAGTCTTTTTTCACTATAAGTACTTCTGCTTTTTTAAATACTTCTGGTTTTTGCATAAGAAGTAAAATAGCAGGTTTTTTTATTGCAACATCTTTAAATAAATGTAAAAGGTTCATTACCTTATCTCTTGCTGTTGGATTTTGATAGATAACCTTTTTGGCGGCAGAGAAGTGTTTAAACCAAAGAGACTCTATTTTGTCATACCCATCAGAGTCTTCTAAAAATGGGCTATCTTTTACGATTGCATAGGCTTTTATATATTGATTGTGATCTACCGCTTTAATAAACTCTATAGTCTCTTCTTTTTTAGAAACAAAAGCAGTAAATTCTTCCATTCTTTTTTGGTCATCTAAAAAAGGTGTAGCAATAGAGTAGATTTTTTTAATATCGTTGGCTTTTAAAAGATCTTGCATTTTTAATTTAACTAGTTCCCAGCTAGAATCAAATTCATCAATAACAGGGTGAATATTTAAAAGTACATTATTGTCTAAGTATTTTTTTGCCTCTTCATATTTCTCATCCATAATGGCATTTTTAACATCTTCACATCCTTGATTGTAAGATAAAATTTCCAATGTTCCATCAATATAGCCAATAACAAGATTATCATCATCTAGCGTTAGAGTAGTAATCCCTTTTTTGCTTCTTTGTTCTGAGAAAATACTTTTACTATCATGGAGTCGAATACCGTGGATAAATCCTTCTCTAGTTCCTACAACTACGTATTTTTCATCATCAGTTTTAACAAGAGAAGTTGGCCAATCATCAAAGTAATGCTCTCTAAAGATCTCCTTTTGTTCGTATATGTCATAATTTATTACAACACCATCTCTTTCAATTGCAAAAAGTTTTTTATTATTGTCATAAAAAGTCAGTACTTCCAAAACAGATTTCGTCTTGATGACAGAAGAAATCCTATTTCTTCCAAAGTCATAAATTGTTGTCTTAAAGTCAAAAGAACTTGCAGCAATCATTTCAGAATCATTGGAAAAAACTACACTGGAGATATAATCAGTATGCTGTGGCAAGGAGGTTATAAGGTTTTTTGTATTTGTATCAAAGACAAAAGCTTTTCCATCTTGTCCACCTGTAACTAAAAACTCTCCATCAGAAGAAAAGGTAGCAGTATCTAAATAGGCATTGTGAACACTAAAAGCACCTTTTTTTTCAATACCTTTATTAAAGTTTATAAGAGCTGATTTATTTGATTTAGACATTGTAAGATGAATAAGACCATCATGTATAACTACACCTTTATGGTAGGGGAAATGCTTTTCTCTTTTTATTAGTTGTTTGGATTGAAGAAGACTATATTTCTTTCTTTCAAGAACATAGAAGATGTAATTATTATCTAAAATAATGGCAAATCTACCTTTATAAGAAACAGAAAGTATGGCATTTTTGAGTTGTATTTTTGTCTTTAAAATAAACACTACTTGTCTGGAACCTTGATGATAAAATATTTTGATATAATTTAATGGAAAAAAATTATAACAAATTGATGATAAATATGACAAGGGTTTCAAAATGGTTGCAAAAGGATTTGCTAAAAAACTTCACAAAATTTCATTGGCAATGTTTAGAAAAGACTTTATTGGGATTTTTCATGGTTCAATTTCTGCAAGAGTAGAATTAGATAAATTTATAATTAATAAAAAAGAAGCCATATTTGATGACATAACCGATAGTGACCTTATCTTATTAAATCATACAAGAGATTACAGATGGCACGAAGCAAGTTTAGATAGTGAAATCCATTCTTTAATCTATCAAGATATTCCAGATGCAAAATACATCGCATATACAATGCCTCCTTTTACAATGTCATATACATTAGAAAATGACTACATTGTGCCTAAAGATTATTTTGGTGCACAAGCTTATCCTGATATAAAAGTCTATAGTCCCAAAAATTTTGATGACTGGTATGAAAGAGCAGATGTTGAGATTAGCAGATTTTTAATCGATTCGGGAAAAGATATTATTATCATTCGAGGATATGGAATTTATGCATACGCAAGAGAGCTTACAGACCTAGCAAAGAAGTTGGCAATTATAGAAAACAGCTGTAGAATTCTTTTAAGGGGGGAGAGATAGAACCTGCCAAACTGGCTTTAATTGGTGTTATTTCTGGACTTTTAGCTGGTTTTTTTGGAGTTGGTGGAGGAGCTATTACTGTACCACTTCTCCTTCTTACAAATTTACCTTTAAAATTTGCTATAGGAATGTCAAGTCTACAGATGGTTCTTAGCTCTTATTTTGGAACTTTTATCAACAATAAACAAGAGAAAAAACTCTCTATTCTCTCTTTCTATCCTCTTGGTATTGGCGGAATCATTGGTGGAGTTATTGGTGGAAACTTAGTTGACACTTTTGAAGAGAAAACCCTCTCTTATCTCTTTCTTGGATTGCTCCTTTTTGCATTGGTAAGGGTCTTTATCTCTAAAACAGATAAAGAGCCACGATTTAGTCCTACCAAACCTGTTTTAATCCTCGTTGGGATAGTTATTGGAAGTATATCTTCTATGCTTGGAGTAGGAGGTGCGATTCTTCTTATCCCTTTGCTTGTAGGTTATATGGGGTTTTCAACAAAAGATGCTTCAAAAATAGGTCTCTTTTTTGTGACATTCACTTCAACATCAGCCTTTTTAACCCTGTACTCTTTAGGATATGTAGATCTGGAAAAAGGTGCTATTGTTGCTGTTAGTTCCTTACTTGGTGTAAGACTTGGAATCCTCCTTCGTGACAGAGTTAGTCTGACTTCCCATAAAGGGCTTGTCATAACGATGTATGTGGTTTTAACAGGGATCTTTCTTTATAAATTTTAAATAAAATAGATTTCAATATAATCTCTATGTAATAAAAATCTTAAGGTAATATTTTAATGATAACAAACCAGCTAAAAAACCAAGTAGATAAGATCTGGGAAACCTTTTGGACAGGTGGAATCTCTAATCCTCTTACCGTTGTTGAACAATTTACATTTTTAATATTTATCCGAGGTCTTGACTCAGCTCAGAAAACCATTGACAAGAAAAAAAGACTAAACCCAAACATAGAAGACCTTTTTCCAAAAGACAAACAGTATTTAAGATGGCAGAATGTATCAGGGGAATCAGCAGAGACGATGTTTAAGATTTTTCAAGAGGAGATGTTTCCATTTATCAAATCTCTCTCTAAAGATGAATCAAACTTTGCCAAGTATATGAAAGATGCCTCTTTTCTTATCCCTACAGCAAAGCTATTACAAAAAGTTGTAGATATGATCTCTAAGCTTGACCTTGATGATAAAGACATCAAAGGAGATCTCTACGAGTATCTTCTAAGCAAACTTTCAACAGCTGGAACAAACGGACAGTTTAGAACTCCAAGGCATATTATTAAGATGATGGTGGAGATGATGCTAAAAAACTCCAACATCACAAAAGAGTACAAGATTTACGACCCTGCTTGTGGAACTGCTGGATTTTTGATTAACTCTATTGAGTATCTAAAAGAGCAAAGAGGTGAACTTCTTGATGAGATCTCTGTTAAAGAGTTTGAGAGACTTTTTCATGGGAATGATTTTGATACCTCAATGGCAAGAATCGCAACAATGAATATGATGCTCCACTCCATTGAAGATGCACACATTTCCAATAGTGACGCTCTTGCTAAGTTTGACCAAGAGGAAGAGGATAAGTACGACCTTATCCTTGCCAATCCACCATTTAAAGGTTCACTGGACTACGAAGAGGTGGCAAAGCCGATTCTTGATGTTGCCAAGACAAAAAAGACCGAGCTTCTCTTTTTGTCTCTCATCCTTAAATCTCTCAAAGTTGGTGGAAGATGTGCTGTTATCATCCCTGATGGTGTTCTTTTTGGTTCGACAAAAGCCCACAAAGAGATCCGAAAAGAGATAGTGACAAACCAACAACTTGATGGTGTTATCTCTATGCCTAGCGGTGTTTTTAAACCATATGCAGGAGTTAGTACAGCGATACTTATCTTTACAAAAACAAACGGACACAAAAGTGAAAAAGTTTGGTTTTATGACATGGAGAATGACGGCTATACTCTTAATGATAATAGAACCGAGTGTGAAGGTTCTAATATCCCAGACATCATGGAGAGATTTGAAAATCTTGATAATGAAATAGAGAGAAAAAGAACAGAACAGAGTTTTTTTGTACCAATTGGAGAGATTGAAGAGAATGATTTTGATCTTAGTATCAATAGATATAAAGAGATTGAGTATGAGAGAGTGGAGTATGAAGATCCGAAAATTATTTTAAAAGATCTAAAGGAGATTGATATTAAGATCTCAGAAGGTTTAAAAGAGTTGGAGAGTGTAATATGAGTTTGAATTTAGATACTAGCTACATATCAAAGTGTAATCAAGCCTTAAAAAGAGCCTACCAACAACTTGGAAAATATGAAGAAGACTCTATTGACTACGAGATCTATCGTTCTGCTGTTATTAAAGAGTTTGAGATTGTACTAGAACAGTCTGGAAAACTTTTGAAAAAAGTCTTAAAACCATATCTTCACACAAACAAAGCTGTTGATAAACTAGTCTTTAAAGACATATTTAGAGAAGCTGGTCATCACGGACTTTTGGAACTTGAAGAGGTTGAGAGATGGTTAGAATACAGAGATAACAGAAACTCAACAAGCCACGACTACGGAGAGCATTTGGCAAACGAAACTCTATCTTTGATTAAACAATTTATAGAAGATGTTAATAGACTTATAAAGGTAGTCGATGCTTCTTAGAGAAAAAGACAGAAAAACAATTATCACACTGGCAAAAACCACCTTCAAACAGCCATCAAAGATCTTGGCATACGGTAGCCGTGTAACAGGAGAAGCCCATGACACAAGTGATTTGGATATGGTTGTGGTTTCTAAAGATGGGGGAAAGATAGATATAGAAGATCTTATAAACTTTAAAGAGAAACTACAAGACTCAAATATTCCTATTCTTACACAGGTTTTAGATTGGAATAGGATACCAGAAGGTTTTCATAAAAATATTTTGGAGAATTGTGAAGAGCTTGTTAGGGTTGAGGGTTGATAGATAAAAGAGCTGTTTTTCTTGAAGATGTTTGTGAGATTCTTGACAGCCAGAGAATACCACTGAGTGAAATAGAAAGAGAAGGTAGAATCAAAAATAAAAATGTGGAAGATCTTTATCCGTATTATGGAGCAACACAACAAGTGGGTTATATAGACGACTATCTTTTTGATGAAGAGCTAATATTACTTGGAGAGGATGGTGTTATGTTCTATGATAGAAGTAAACCAAAAGCTTATCTTATCCAAGGTAAGTCTTGGGTAAATAATCATGCTCATGTTCTTAAAGTAAATAAGAAAATCGCTTCAACAAAATATATTTTAAATTTTCTGAATATTTTTAATTATCATGGATATGTAAGTGGTTCTACAAGGTTGAAGTTAAATAGAAGTAGAATGTCCAAAATACCTATTCCTCTACCATCTTTAGAACAACAAAAATCCATAGCATCCAATCTAGACAAACTCCAAAACCTCATAACCTTGCGAAAAGAGTCTATAAAAAAACTAGATGATTTATCAAAGTCTATCTTTATCGATATGTTTGGAGATCCTATTGAGAATCCTAAAGGGTGGGAAAGTGATCTATTAAGAGAAATATGTGATTTTGAAAATGGTGACAGATCATCAAAATATCCAACAAAAAATGATTTAGTTGAAGAAGGTGTTCTTTTTCTAAGTTCAAGAGAAATAGTAAATTTTAAGTTTGAGCCATCGGATTCATTATATATAACTGAAGAAAAATTTTCTAGTTTGAGTCAAGGACATTGTTTTGAAGGTGACATAATATTGACACTAAGGGGAAATGGTGTAGGTAAATGTTGTGTTTTTAAAGGATTCAGAAAAGGTTTTATTAATGCCCAAATGGTGATTTTAAGATTTCATAAAAAGTTTATAAGAAACGATTTTTTTATCAATACTATGAAAAATGAAACAATGTTTAACAATCTTTTAAAGTTTACTTCTGGTTCGGCACAACCACAGTTATCAGTAACAGAATTGAAAAAAATGAAAATTATAATGCCACCTCTAGAACTCCAAAACAAATTCGCAGAAAAAATAGAAAAGATAGAAGCCCAAAAAGCTCTCTATGAACAACAACTGGAAAAACTCCAATATGGTTTCGATGCTCTATTACAGAAGAGTTTTGAGGACTAAATGATTTTTGATATTATAATGATTATTAAAGGAGAACCATGGGAACAGTAGCATTGAAGATTGATGACAGTGTGTCGGAGAAGTTTATGTGGTTTTTGTCTCATTTTGACAAAAGTGAGGTGGAGGTTTTAGATGATAATTTTTTACAAAATAAGCAGTACCTTACAAAAGAGTTGGCAGATTTAGAAAGCGGTAACTCCCAAATGGTAAGCGAAGAGGATTTTTGGAACTCCACAGAAGAGACACTGAAAAAATATGACAATTGAGTATAAATCCTCTTTTCAATTAAGATTTAATAGACAGCTTGAGTTCATCGCTTCTGATAGCCCAAACAGAGCTAGAAAGTTTAGAGATGAGCTTAAAAAAGAGCTGAATGATATGAAGGATACTCCTTTGATTTGTAGAAAGTCAATTTATTTTGATGATGAAAATATTAGAGATTATATCTTCAAAGGTTATACGATTACTTTTAGAATAAATAAAGAGAACCTAGAAGTTTTTGGATTTACTAAGTATCAAAAAGAACCTATGGATGAGTAACTTCTCTTTTTTAGACAACGACTTTAGTTCTCTTTACGAATACTCTTTCAAATCTGAATCCAATGTATTTGATGATCCCGAAGTATCTGCTATTTACTCTAGAAAAGCGTTGGAGTTATCTCTCAAGTTTATTTATAAAATTGATGAAGAGTTAGATGAGAATTTTCTAAAAAAGAATACGATTATTAACCCTCTTATTGTAGATCTAGAGGAGCAGGGGATTATTCCAAAGCAGTTTGTTGATGAGCTTCATATTATACGAAAGATAGGAAACACCGCAAGTCACACAAAAGAGAATACTACTACAACAGAGAAAGAGAGCTTCTATGCCAATAAGTGTCTCTATAAGTTTCAAAGATGGATTGTTGAGGTTTATAGTGATAAAGAGGTAACAGGAGAGTATGATCCTAACCTTATCTCTTTTAAAGAGAAAGAGAACAAAGATGAGCTGTTAAAAGCCAAAGAGCTTGAAGAGGAAAATGCCAAGCTTTTAGAAGAGCTGAAAAGACTAAGAGAAGCAAACAGACAAATACCAAAAGATGTTAAGAGAGCAAAAAGAGAGAGAATCAAACCTGTTGCTGATATTAGCGAGGCAAAAACTAGAAGTATGCTTATTGACCTTGAACTGTATGAAGCAGGATTTGACAGCCATGAGTTTGTAAATAGAAAAGATATTGAGTATCCTCTGGTTTTGGACAATGGGGATAATGGTTTTGCTGATTATGTATTGTGGGATGATGACGATACACCTCTTGCTATTGTTGAAGCAAAGAAATACTCTAAAGGTGTTGATGCTGGAAAGTTTCAAGCTAAGCTCTATGGTAATGCACTAGAGAAAGAGTATGGTAAAGATGTCCTAAGGTTTGTAACAAACGGAAGAACCATCGAGTATACTAACGGGATCTATCCATTTAGAGAGATTCATAGTATCTTTCCTAAATATGAGATGAGAAAGATACTCCAACAAAAAAAGAGTATTCAAGCTACTAAACCATCATCGTTAGAAGTCGATGACAACATAACAGACAGAGGCTATCAAAAAAGAGTTATCAAAAGTGTTCTTCAAAGCTATGAAGCTTATAGGATGAGGGCTTTACTTGTAATGGCTACTGGGACTGGAAAGACAAGAGTCAGTGCTAGTATCTCTGATGTTCTTATCAGAGCTGGTTGGGTAAGGAAGGTTCTTTTTCTTGCTGATAGGATCGAGCTTGTAAAACAGGCAAAGAACAACTATAACGAATATCTCAAAGAGACTTGTACCAATCTTCTTGATGAAAAAGATCTTGATGCTAGGCTTCATTTTGGAACATATGAGACTGTCCACAATTTGATTAAAAATAGTGAGTATAACTCAGGATTTTTTGATCTAATTGTTGTTGATGAGGCTCATAGGACAATATATAAAAAGTATAGAGGAATATTTGAGTATTTTGACTCTTTTATCCTTGGGCTCACCGCAACACCAGCTGATGAAGTCCATAGAAATACATATGACTTTTTTGAGACAGGAGACAAAGAACCGACAGATGCTTACTCTTTGGATGAGGCTGTTGAGAATGGAGACCTTGTTAGGTTTAAAGCTATTGAGGTAGATCTTGGGATTGTTCAAAGAGGGATAAAGTATAAAGATCTAAGTGAAGAAGAGAAAGAGGAGTTTGAGGATAAGTTTGAGGATGAAGAGGAGATAGGCTCTTCTGAAATCAATAAGAGAGTTTTAAATAAGCAGACCAATGAAGAAGTTTTAAATCATCTTGAAAACTTCGGGCTGAAGATTGATGACGGAAACAAGATTGGTAAGACAATCATCTTTGCTAAGAATAAAAAACACGCAGAATACATCAAAAAGACCTTTGACAGACTCTTTCCTCATAGAACAGATGAAGCAGAGATAATCCATAGTGAGATCTCACATAACAGTGTCCTTCTTGATAATTTTAAAAAGCCTAATAGCAACCCTCAGATTGCTATTAGTGTTGATATGCTTGATACTGGAATTGATGTTCCTGAGATTTTAAATCTTGTGTTTTTTAAACCTGTCAAGTCAAAAATTAAGTTTTGGCAGATGATTGGTAGAGGAACGAGACTTTGTCCTAATATCTTTGGAGATGGTAAGGATAAGAGAGAGTTTTATATCTTTGATTTTGGATCTAACTTTAGCTTTTTTGATGAGAAGGCTGATGGTTTGCCATCGGCTAAGAGTGTTTCACTGAAAGAGAGATTGTTTCTAAAAAGAGTAGTGCTACTTAAAACTACAAAAGACAAAGAGTTTAAAGCCAAGCTTTTCTCTATTATCAAAGACCAAATTGATGGAATAGATTCTAGTGAGTACACAGTGAAGAAGAAAAGGCATATTGTTGAAGAAGTACAATCGGCAGATCTCAACTACATCACAGAAGAGACATATCAGAGTATTAAAGAGATCTCTGAATATATAGAAGATAATACACCATATGAGATCCAAAGGTTTCAGATGGAGATCTTAAATGCAGAAGAGAAGATGGAGAAAGATGGCTCTGTTGAAGCATTTAAGGAGATCTTAAAAGATAGATGTAGTGTTCTTATGTCTAAGGCTAATACTGTCAATGCTGTTAAAGACAAAAGAGATGTGATTGAGAAAGTCCTTGATGGCACAATAGAATTAAAAAATATTGATGATATTGAGTTTATTAAAGAGGAACTAGAGGATATTGCAGATCTTTCAATTGAAAAAGCCACTGGGACAGTTGAAACAAACTTTAGTGATGAGGTTATCAAAGTTACACATCATGATAGTGACAAGTTTATTGATAAAGCATCAATTAAAACTGAAGTACAGGAGATCTTAAAAAAATATGTTGAAAACCTTGAAAGACTTATAGACCTTAAAAAAAGTCTCTTAGTAACTGCTACAGATATTGAAATTATTAAAGAGTATGTATTTAATGAAGAGGAGAAGTTAGGTGGTTCTGATGAGTTTGATAAGGTGATAAAGAAAATTATTGACAGTTCTAATCAGAAACTTGCCAATAAGATTTTAGATAATTTTATCTCATCAGGGAAATACACTCAAAAGCAGATAGCGATAATGACAAAAATTAAAAATGTTGTTTTTAATAAAAACTATTTAGATGTTTCTACTTCTATGGTTAATATTCAAGATATGCTCCTAGGTGAGACCCATCCACTTTCAAGAGAGTTTACAGGGTTAAATGAAGATGAACAAGAGGATATATTTGGTGTATTTGATATTTTAAAAGAGGTAGAAACAATTTAAAAATAGTCCTTAATTACGAAAAGATATAATAAAAGCTTTATAATTTTTTATTGGGGATATTTTGACAAAAGATAAAATCGAGATAATTGGTGCTAAAGAGAATAATCTAAAAGATCTAAGTTTAGAGATACCTAAAAACAAACTTGTTGTATTTACTGGTCTTTCTGGAAGTGGAAAATCAACACTTGCTTTTGATACGCTTTATGCTGAGGGACAAAGAAGATATATTGAATCACTTTCAAGTTATGCAAGACAGTTTTTGGACAAGGTTGGAAAACCAGAAGTTGATAAGATAAATGGTCTAACACCAGCCATTGCAATTGATCAAAAAACCACATCAAAAAACCCAAGATCTACAGTTGGAACAATCACAGAGATCTACGATTATTTAAGACTTTTATACGCAAGAGTAGGGGAGCAACACTGTCATAAGTGTGGTGAGCCAATTTCAAAGATGAGTGGAAGTGATATTATCGGAGAGGTTCAGAAGTTTCCAGAAAACTCTAAATGTATGATTTTAGCTCCTATTGTTAAGGAGAAAAAGGGAACTTTTACAGATCTAATTGAGTCTTTGAGACAAAAGGGATATGTAAGAGCACAGATTGATGGTGTTACTGTAAGACTTGATGAAGATATTGAACTAAGTAAAACAAAAAAACACACAATCAAAGTTGTAATTGATAGGGTTGTAATAAAGCCAGAAAACAAAGAGAGGGTTGCTTCAAGTGTTGAAAAAGCTTTGGAAGAGGCCTATGGAAATGTTGAAATCGAGACTTTAAACCATGAAGAAGTTAATGGTGTAAAACACATTCACTATTCTGAACATTTGGCTTGTTTTGATTGTAAGATCTCATTTGAGCCGTTAGAGCCTTTAGGGTTCTCTTTTAACTCTCCAAAGGGAGCTTGTAGCTCTTGTGATGGTTTAGGAATTAGATACTCTTTAGATTTTGATAAAATTATTGATAAACACGCTTCAATTGATGATGGAGCTGTGAAAATATTTATTAAAAATGGATACTACGATAAGTTCTTAAAAGCTTATTGTGAAGCTGAGAAGATCCCAACAAATAAACCTTTTGAAGAGATTGAAGAACACCTACAAAAATCAATAATTATTGGATCTCCTGCAGAAGTTAGCTTTTCTTGGAAGAGACATCCTCTTAAAAAGCCTTGGAATGGTCTGAGTCGTATCGCTTATGATATGTTCAAAAATGAAAAAGATTTTGAAGAGTATATGACTGAAAAAACTTGTGATACTTGTGGTGGACATAGGTTGAATAAAGAGAGTTTAGCTGTTAAAGTTGCAGGTCATGGAATAGGGGATATTATAGATCTTCCTGTTGAGGATAGTTACAAGTTTTATGATAATGAGAAAGAGTTTGCATACCTAACCGAACAACAACACATGATCGCAGAACCAATTCTAAGGGAGATTAGAGAGAGACTGTTTTTCTTGTATGACGTTGGTCTTGGGTATATTACCCTTGGACGTGATGCAAGAACAATAAGTGGTGGAGAGTCTCAAAGAATTAGAATCGCTTCCCAGATTGGTTCAGGTCTTACTGGTGTTATGTATGTTCTTGATGAGCCATCTATTGGTCTTCACGAGCGGGATACTATGAAGCTAATTAAAACCCTTAAAAACTTAAAAGATAAGGGAAATACTGTAATCGTTGTTGAACACGATAAAGAGACAATAGAAAGCAGTGACTATATTGTTGATATTGGTCCAGGGGCTGGAAAATTTGGCGGAGATATTGTTTTTGCTGGGGATACGAAAAAACTGAAAAAAGCCAAGACTTTAACAGCAGATTATCTTTATGGAAGAAAGAAGATTGAGTATTTCCATGAGAGAAAACCAGAAGACTTCATTGAGATTAAAAACGTAACGATTAATAATATCAAAGATCTAAACGTGAAGATTCCTCTTTCTTGTTTTGTTTCTATTTCAGGTGTTAGTGGAAGTGGGAAAAGTTCACTGATTTTACAAACACTTTTACCTGTTGCAAAAGAGATGTTAAACCATGCAAAGAAAGTAAAGAAGGTAAAAGGTGTTGAGATTGAAGGTCTTGAAAAGCTAGACAAAGTAATCTACCTTGACCAAAGCCCTATCGGTAGAACACCAAGATCTATTCCTGCAACATATACAGGAATGATGGATGATTTAAGAACACTATTTACCCAGACAAAAGAGGCAAAATTTAGAGGATACACTGCTGGAAGATTTAGCTTTAATGTTAAAGGTGGAAGGTGTGAGAAGTGTCAAGGTGAGGGGGAAATCAAAATTGAGATGCACTTCTTACCAGACATTATGGTTAAATGTGACTCTTGTCATGGTAAGAGATACAACCCTCAAACTTTAGAGGTTCTCTATCAAGGAAAAAGTATCAGTGATGTTTTAGAGATGTCTGTTGAAGAAGCCGTAGAGTTCTTCAAAAAACACCCTAAGATCTACGCTAAATTAAAAACTCTTCAAGATGTTGGTCTTGGATATATTACCTTAGGGCAAAATGCAGTAACTCTTTCAGGTGGTGAAGCACAGAGAATAAAGCTTTCAAAAGAGCTTTCAAAAAGAGATACAGGAAGTACACTATACGTTCTTGATGAACCAACAACAGGGCTTCACTTTGCAGATGTTGATAAGCTAACAAAAGTTCTTCATCACTTGGTAGAACTGGGAAATAGTGTAATTGTTATTGAACACAACCTAGACATAATCAAAAACTCTGATTGGGTAATTGATATCGGTCCTGAAGGTGGAAATAAAGGTGGTAGTATTGTTGATGAAGGTACACCAGAAGAGTTAGCTTCTAGACACAAAAAGACTAAGAGTTACACTGGTTACTACCTAGAGAAAGAGTTAGCAGGAAACTAAGTTGACAGGATTAGTTGCAGTAGGAATTGGAGGAGCTTTAGGAGCTATTAGCAGATATCTAGTTGTAGATCTTAGTAGTAAAGTTTTTGGAACCTCTTTTCCTTATGGAACTTTGATTGTTAACTCCTTAGGCTCTTTTCTTCTTCTTTTTCTTTTAACAATTGTTCTTAGTAAACTTGAACCAACATCAGCTGTAAGACTTTTTATTGCAGTTGGTTTTATGGGAAGTTTTACAACATTTTCAAGTTTTTCTTACGAAACTATTACACTTTTTCATGAAGGACTTTTTGGTAAAACTGTAATGAATATTATTTTTAATAACATATTGGCAATTGGCTTTGGTGTTGCTGGTCTGTATGTAGGAAGATATTTTACAAATTAGAATTATTTTAACTGAAACTAAATCCCAAAAATGATGATTTTTTTACAGGAGCTTTCTTCTTTCTTCTACTATTAACAACTTTTACTTCAGAGTAGAAAAGTTTTTTCATTTTTTCCAGTTCATCAATCTCTTTTTCTAGCTCTTTTAATTCATTATACGAGAGGTTTCTTCTATCCATTCTATATAAAAGTTCTTCTGTGTATCCGTTGATCTCTTTGTAGAAATCCATAAGGAATGCTTTTCGCTTTTGTTGTATCTCTTTATTTGAAAGTCCAAGAAGGTTAATCATCTTTTTACCTTTAAGTGTCACGTATATATCCGATTTATCAGCAAAACAAGATCCAAAGGGTACATATTGCCAATAAAAAAAGTAAAAAATTTTGATGGTGAATTTATTATTAATTATGAAGTATTAAATCCTCAAATAGAAAAATCTATAGTTTTTTTACATGGATGGGGAAGCAATAAAGAGATAATGAAACAGAGTTTTGGAAAGGTTTTTCAAGACTTTAAACATATCTATATAGATATGCCAGGTTTTGGTAAAAGCCCAACAGGAAAGATTCTAAAGACTACAGATTATAAAGAAATAATAGAAAAGTTTTTAAAAGAGATATCTGTAGTACCAGATGCTATTTTTGGTCACTCTTTTGGAGGAAAGGTTGCAACTTTATTAGCTCCTAAAAATTTGGTACTCCTTTCTAGTTCAGGAATATTAGAAGCTAAACCTTTAAAGGTGAAAGCTAAAATTGCTCTATTTAAGCTTTTAAAACCTTTTGGTAGTCCAACATGTCTTCAGTTGGCTGTAAGGTAAGCCCCGTTTTAAGTTTTTTGTCGTTGTGTGTGCTAATGAACTGATGAAGGAAAAGTACTCCTTCTGCACTGCAATACGTGGT
>JAOXRY010000110.1 GCA_025800305.1 Campylobacterales bacterium
AGACTCCTCCAGTGTTATAACTGGTTACTACATATGGAATGCCATTTTTATCAAAAGTAAAATCATGATAACCAGTTTGTGCTGGTAAACCTGTATTTGAAAATGAACTCCAAGAAGTTGAAGAAGCGTTAAGTGTTGTAACACTTAATAACAAAACTATTGTTGTGATTAAAAATCTTTTCAATTGACTCCCCTCTTAAATGAAAAATTTTAATTGGTTGAAGTCTATTACAAGATCTTGACAAAAGTCTTGCAAAAAAAAGTTTTTAACTCTTTTCTAGAAAAGGTTTGTGAGGTATTAGTGAGATTTATATTTTTAAACTGTAGCCAACTCCATAAATACTCTCAATATCTAATTCAGGTACTTTTTTTCTCATCCTTGAGACATGAGAAGCCAGTGATTCAATAGAGACCTTATGAGGTTCATCACTCCAAAGAGTGTTGAAGATCTCCTCTAATGAGGTGATTTGATTTATGTTTTTAATAAAAAGCTCCATTAGTAAAGACTCTTTTTTGGTTAATTTGATAAATTGGTTATTTTTCTTCAAAACATATGCTGTTTTTTCCCAACTATATCCATGTCCCAGCTCTGTAGGAAGTTCTTCTTTAGGTTGAGAATCTTCTATTTTTTTTCCTATGTCATAAAATGTACTTAATAAAGATTCCATTTTATAAGGCTTTTTTAAAAACTGTTCAATTCCCATGTTAACAAGTTCTAATAAGTATTCTGATGTACTGTGGGCTGAAATAACAACAATATTTTGCTCTTTATTAATTTCATAAATCTTTTTAATCAGATTTACCCCATTAAGTTTTGGCATATCTATATCACAAATGACTATATCATAGTAATAAGAGTTTTTTTTGTAAAGAGTAAGATACTTCTCTAACCCTTCTTCTCCATTTAAAGCAGTATCAACTGTCTCAAAAATTTTATTAAAAAACTGCTGACCATCTTCTAAAGTATCTTTTTCATCTTCAACATATAGAACTTGTAAGTTTTTTGTTAATTTTTTTGTTTCTATATACTGTTGCAAACTTTCACCTTAACCAAAATATTTTAATTAGTCTTACTGTACTATATCACATATTTTACCATCCATTTTCTTTGACTAGATAAAGGTTTCTTAGAAAATTTTAAAACTTATAGTAAGGATCATATTATTAATGAAAAAAATCACTTTATTCACATTATTATCTATATCTCTATTTTCTAATAGCCAAATAAATAAAACAATAAAAGTCTGTACAATCAAAAATCTTGAACCATTTATGTTTTTAGAAAATGGCATACCTACTGGTGCTACTATCGATTATATGGATACTATTGCTAAACATATGAACAGGAAGTTTGAATATGTCTTTACAGAATCATCTATGGAACATATTCATAAAAACATAAAGGGAGAGTGTGACCTGCTTCCTATAGTTGCCAATCCTAATACTTTTAATTTTGCAAGTGAAAGTATACCTTATACCTCAGACCACCTTGTCCTTGTAACAAAAATAGAAAAACCTTATATCAATAGTCTTAATGAAATAAAAAACAAAAAGATTGGTGTTTATAAAGATTACAAAAACCTAATTAATTTTTTAAAAATCAAATATCCCCATCTACAGTATGAACTTTTAGAAGAGAACTATCTTGAAGATGTCAATAATGGAAAAGTTTATGGTTTTATAGACTCATCATACAAGCTTGCTTATCTCATTAGAAAAGATTACTCTCATGATCTAAAAATTATGAAAACAATTTTTGAAAACCCTATAGAAGTAAGTGTAGGAGTTAATAAAAGGTCTTTACACCTGGTAAAACCTTTAAATAATGCAATAGAAAAGCTCACTGTTGAAGAAAAAAATAATATTGATACAAAATGGAAAAGAATCATTGTGGAAAAAGAGTTTGATTATGTATTAATGTTTCAAATTTTTGGTGTTTTATCTCTTTTTCTTCTTTTTCACTTTTACAAATCCATCTTACTAAAAAAGATGAATACACAATTGAAAAACGAGGTTGAAAAACAGGTAGAAGAGATTAGAAAAAAAGATATAGTTTTAATTGAAAAGTCAAAAATGGCAGAGATGGGACAGCTTATTAGTACGATCTCACATCAATTAAAACAACCCCTAAATACTATGAGTATGGTTTCAATCGCTATGAAATTCGATAAAGAAGATAAGACAGAACCAGATATAGAGCAATATACTGAAAAATTAAATAAACAGATAGATTTCATGTCAGAGACGATAGATCTTTTTAGACACTTTTTTAATCCAAATAAAGAGAAAGAACAAAAAGATCTCCTATTCCCTATAGAAAAAACGCTAGAGATTTTACATGGATTCTTAATCGATGTAACTGTGGTAAAAAAGTTTTCAACTTTAACCACTAAAGTTGATCTCTATCCTAATGAGGTGATTCAAGTCTGTATTAATATTCTAAAAAATGCAAAAGAGTTTCAAGAAGAAAACAAAATCTCTAATAAAGTAATTAAAATAGAAGTCTACGAAGATGAAAAGACACAAACTATAACAATCCATGATAACGGTGGTGGAATAAATGAGAATATTATTGGTAAAGTTTTTCAACAATATTTTAGTACAAAAGGTGAGAATAAAGGAACTGGAATAGGACTAAATATTTCAAAAGAGATTGTTGAAAAAAGACACAATGGAAAAATTTATGTCCAAAATGAGAGTTTTACCTTTAATAATAAAGAGTATTTTGGTGCAAAGTTTTATTTAAAAATTACGATAGTGTAGTATATGACCTTCATAAACAATTTAATACAACCCCTGAAATTATGATATAATCTCTCCAACAGTCATTTTATATAAGGGTATGTTATGAAAAAGGGTTTTATTACTCTATTATTTTTTCTTACAAAGCTTTTTTCAAACAATGTTCTTATAGATAATGGTTACTTTGAGAATAATGGTCTAATCTTTCTTGTCATTGAACCTACCAGTGGAAAAATAATAAAAGCAAATAAATCAGCATCAAAGTTTTACGGCTATAGTAAAACACAGTTGGAGAATATGACAATCCAAGATATCAACCAATTTACAAAAGCACAAGTCCAAGAGGAGATGAGGCGGGCAAAAAAAGAGAATAGAAATCACTTTATCTTCAGACACGAACTTAACAATGGGCAAATTAAAAAAGTTGAAGTCTACTCATATCCTATCAAGTATCAAGACCAAAATGTTCTTTTTTCTACAATCTATGATATTAGTAGAACAGATGATTTAACAGAAATTATTAATCATTACAGCAAAAATCTAGAGGAGCAAGTAGATAAAAAGACAAGGGAAAACACTTTAATCCTTACAAGTGGGCTATTTTTATAGTTTGCAATTATTTTCATCTTAATATATATCAATATAAAGAGAAAACAGGCAGAAAAAGCCTTAACAACACTTAACAATGAACTGCAGGTTAAAATTGAAGATGCAGTTGAAGAAAACAAAAAACAAAATGATCTTATCCATAGAACAGTCTAAGAGTATTACAATCTCTAAGCTTCTTATAAACCTTGCCCACCAATGGAGACAGCCACTTAATGTGATATCTTTGTCTGCACAAAATATTGTAGATACACTCCGTTACGAGGATTGGAAAATAGAAGATATTGAAGAGGTAAGTGAAAAAATCGTAGATAACTCTAAAGAGCTTAGTAACACTATCACAAAACTTACAGAGTTTCATAATAATACAAATCAAAAACAGAAGTTTTCTATCATTCAAGGAATAGAAGAAGCAAAAACTTTCCTATCTAATCCAAAAATAGTTGTAAAGACAAATATAGACTCTGATAAGACATTTGTAGGTGAAAAAAAGTCATTTATAGAAGTTTTTATAAACATCTTACAAAATAGCATAGATGCTTCCCTACGAGAAAATAAAGAGAACCTAGAAGTAACTATTTTTGTTGATATCACTTCAGATTTCACTACTTTTAAAGTTTCTGATAATTGTGGTGGTGTTGATAAGAGTATAATTAACAAAATATTTGAACCATATGCTACTATAGACTTTAAAAGTAACCATAAAGGACTTGGACTCTATTTGACTAAATCAATTGTCGAAAATCGGCTAAATGGTTATATAAAAGTAGAAAACTCCAATGATGGTGCGTTATTTACGATAAACCTTATCAACGGTTAAGAGACTACCATTTTGATAGCCTCTTGAGGTTTTATAGAGACTGAGAAAGAACTCTATTTAATCTTTTTGCAAATTCTGTTGGATCTGCAAGCTCTTTACCTTCTATAAGAAGTGCTTGGTCAAGAAGAAGTCTTGAGACATCTTCGATTTTAGCTTCATCATCTGTATCTTTTAGCTTTGTAACAATCTCATGAGTTGGGTTAATCTCTAAAATAGGCTTAATATCACCCATTGCGCCCATCTCTTGTCCCATTGCTTTCATCATCTGTTGCATTTGCATTGTTGGATCGTTCTCATCAGCAACAACACAAGATGGAGACTCACTTAAACGTGAGCTAACTTTTACATCTTTAACATCTTCACCTAATGCTTTTTTGATTTTTTCAACAACTGGAGTTGCTTCTTTCTCTTTCTCTTCATCTTTTTCTGTTTTAAGATCATCAGCTGTATCTGTTCTATTTACTGACTTTAACGGAGTACCATCAAACTCTGTAACTGATGGGATAATGATTTCATCAATCTCATCATCAAGGATTAATACTTCAATCTCTTTAGCTTTATAAGCCTCTAATAGTGGAGAGTTTTTAAGAACATTTTCATTCTCACCAGTAATGTAGTAGATAGCAGTTTGTTCAGAGCTCATTCTACCTTTGTACTCTTCTAAACTTACTAAACCTTCCTCTTTTGAAGATTTAAATCTAGCTAGTTTTAATAACTCATCTTTATTAGCATGGTCTTGGTAAATTCCCTCTTTAATAGGTCTTCCAAACTCAGCCCAGAACTCTGCATATTTCTCTTTATCTTTAGAAAGTTTTTTAATCTCACCAAGGATCTTTTTAACACTTGCACTTTGGATATTTGCAAGAACTTTATTGTGTTGTAAGATCTCTCTTGAAACGTTCAGTGGAAGATCTGAAGAATCGATAATACCTTTTACAAATCTTAAGTATGTTGGTAGTAATTCTTTCTCATCATCTGTAATAAATACTCTGTTGATATAAAGTTTAACACCTGGTTGATAATCAACTCTATAAAGATCCATTGGAGCTTTTTTAGGGATATAAAAAAGTGTTGTATACTCTAAAGTACCCTCAGCTTGTGTGTGAACATACGCCATTGGCTCGTCCATGTCGTGACCAATTGTTTTATAAAACTCATTGTAGTCATCTTTTTTAAGCTCAGACTTAGATCTTGTCCATAGAGCAGAAGCACTATTTACTTGATCGTTTTTAAGAACTTTTCCTTTATCTTTACCTTCTTCATCTTTTTCAGTCTCGTTGTACTCTAGGTGAATTGGAAAAGGAATGTGGTTTGAGTATTTTTTAATATTAGACTCTAGTGTCCATCTATTGGCAAACTCTTTACCTTCTTCTTTTAGGTGCATGATAATTGTTGTACCGTGACCGTCTCTTTGGGAATCTGAGATCTCATAACCAGTCTTACCATCACTTACCCATTTATAAGCCTTCTCTTCTCCAGCTTTTTTACTGATTACTTCGATTTTATCAGCAACCATGAAAGCAGAGTAAAAACCAACACCAAACTGTCCAATTAGGTTTGAATCTTTTTTGCTGTCCCCTGTTAGGTTTGCAAGGAAGTTTTTTGTTCCTGATTTTGCGATTGTACCGATGTGCTCAACCATATCTTCATCATTCATACCGATACCAGTATCAGAAATTGTTAGAGTTTTTCTATCTTCCTCATCAAATTGAATCTGAATTTTTGGAGCAAACTCAACACCTTTGTAAGCGTCATCACTTACAGTTAAAAATTTTAATTTATCAAGAGCGTCAGATGCGTTTGATACTAACTCTCTTAAGAAGATCTCTTTATTTGAGTATAAAGAGTTAATAACTAAGTCTAGAAGTTGATTAACTTCAGTTTGAAATTCATGTTTAGACATTTCTCTTATCCTTTAGTGTGTTTATGTCAAAGTTCGTATGACATGTTAGCACACTAAGGTTTAAAGTGCTAAATTTGCGGAGGTATATCTTTTGGTTCACTGAAATAGAAGCCTTGAAATAAGTCAACTCCTAGATCTTTACAGTATTCAAAGATCTCTTCATTACTAACAAACTCTGCAACAATTTTTACACCTATGCTTTTTCCAAAGAAAATTATAGATTTTGCAACTTTATCCATAGACTTGTCTGTAAGAATATTTTTAATAATAGATCCATCTATTTTCAGATAATCTACATCAAGCTTTACAACTCTTTCGTAATTGGAAAAACCACTACCAAAATCATCGATAGCAACTCTACAGCCATATTTTTTAATCTCTCTTATAAACTTAGTCACATCTTCATAATTTTCTATTGAAGAAGATTCCAATACTTCGATTGTTAAATTACTTGGAGTATGAAACTCTTCTAGTTTAGATATAAGTAATTTTTTAATTTCATTGTTATTGATATCTTCAAAGTCTAGATTTATAGAAAATCTTGTGTCTAAAGAACTAAACTGTTCAAAGGATTTTTCTATTACAATTTTTGTCAATTGTGAATAAAGAGAAGATTTTTTAGATATTTCTAAAAATTTAAATGGAGAGATAATGGTTCCCTCTTCATCTTTTAGCCTCATTAGTGTTTCATAAGCTACTATTTTTTTATCTCTGTCTACAATTGGCTGATAATAGGTAACTATATTGTCGTTACCTATTGCTTGTTTAATAATACCAGTCCAAACAAGATTATCTTTATACAGATCATTCATCAACTGCTTAGTATCAAAGACAGCATAAGGAAGTTTGTGTCTTTTAGCGTGTCTGTGAGCTAGATCTCCTTGGATTAGAAGGTCATTAACTGATAGGTTTTCTCCGAAATAAAAATAGCTACAACCTAGTGTCGCTGTTACATTAATTGTATGACCATCAATAAAAAAACGCTTACCAACAATTCTTCCATGAATTTCTACCAAAAGTTCATTTAATTTGTTTAGCACATCCAAATCATCTATCCAAAATGCAAATTCATCTTTTTCTAGTTTATATAAACTAAAAAACATCTTCTCTTTTGCAATTTCATCTAAAAGCTCAGCAAATTGAATTAAAAAGTTTGCAGTAAAATCCAAACCATAGAAAAATTTTATTTCATCAAATCTATCAACATTGACTAGTATAAATGTTCCTATGCTGTTTTCATTAAGGTTTTCTATCAACCTATTGTAATTTGGAAGTTTAGTAATTGGATCATTATAATACCTAAAAGAGATCTCTTTATTTTTGTTTTCTATCTCTTGAATATGTTCTTTCTCTTTTGTTACATCTAGCTTAATTCCAATATAGTTTTCAACTTTTCCTTTTTCATTTAAAAGAGGGGTTATTGTTGTTTTTTCATAGACAAAAGAACCATCTTTTTTTCGGTTAATAAACTCTCCAGACCATTTTTTTCCTTGGCGTATCTGGCTAGTTAGTTGATTATAAAACTCTTTAGAGTGTAATCCAGAACTTAAGATCTTAGGGGTTGCCCCAATTACCTCCTCTTTAGTATATCCTGTATTTGCCATAAATGAGTCATTTACATAACTAACAGTAAAGTCACTTTCTGTGATCATAATTGAGTTGTCGCTAGATTGAACAGCTTCAGTAAATCTCATTAACTCTCTTTTTGAAAGAAGTTGTTTTATGTAGAGATATATAATTACAATCATAAATAGAAAAAGAGCTATCATTAAAGAGATAGTCGTAGCTGCAAAATCTTCTACAATCTTGTCAAAGTGTTTTGAGGTTGTTAAAAGAAATTTTTCCAGTTGGTAGTCAATAGAGAGTGCACTATTCTCTTTTAAAATTATGTTTAACTTACTATTATATTTAAGAAGGGTTTTACTATGAAGAATAAAATTACTTACAGTTACTTTATTCTTTCCAAATTTATTAATATCTGATTGTAATTGAAAAATTTTATTTTCAATATCTAAAATTTTTTGGTCATCTTTAAATTGAAATCGCATGATAGAGTTATAGATTTTTAAAATAAGTAGTCTATTCTCAAAATCTTGGTTTTCTAAGTTCTGTAACAATTTAGCATGGAGTGTGGAAAGATACCTATGTGAATTTTGAAAAATTGCATTATAAGACTTAAACTTTTGAACAATTTTCTTTTTTTCTTCAAGGGAAAACTTAATTTTAGTTAATAAAAGATCTAACTCTTTTTTTCTAACAACCAAACTGTATGCTTTGTGAGCTTCTAACTCTGTTACATAACTCTCTAATCTTTTTAGTTTTTGATTTATATTGTCAAAATTATAATAATCATTTTGCATTAAAAGAACTATGTCAATATTTTTGTTGATAAATCTTGCTTTATTAACCTTTGATTGGAAATCATTGTTTAAAAGCATTTGTATTTTTGACTCACTTACAAAATAGCCAAGTCCAATAAGAACAAGTAAAATAACTGTAAAAACAGATGAAATAAGTGTTATATTAGTTTTTTTCAATTGGATTAATCTCTATTCATTATTTTAGGTTTTTCACCTGTTAAAGTTAACAAGAATTTTTCTATTTTTTCTATATGTTTTTTCTCTGGAGTAATACCTAATTGATATTCAATCATTACCTCTATAGCAGTTTGAAGATCTGTAGCACTTCCATCATGAAAATATGGAGCTGTTAATTGTATATTTCTCAAAGTTGGAACTTTGAAATAATATTTATCTTCTTCATTTTTTGTAAGATTATAAAGTCCTTGTTGATTATGCTTATCAACATAGTTTTTCATTACACCAAATTTTTGGTATAAATTTCCGCCAACATTAATACCATTATGACAAGATATACAGCCATACTCTTTAAAAAGCAGATACCCTTCTTTTTCATCATTTGATAAAATGCCTGTTTTACCTCTTAAATACTTATCAAATTTTCCATTGGGAGTATAAAGAGCCTTTTCAAATTCTGCAATAGCATCGGCTACTCTATCTTCTGTAATTTTCCCACTGTATACTTTTTCAAAGTGTACAACGTATTCTTCATCTTTTTCAAGTTTCTCTATAACTTCACCAAAACTACTTCCCATTTCTATAGGATTATGTATTGGACCAGAAACTTGTTCTTTAAGATCTTTAGCTCTACCATCCCAAAACTGTAAAAAATTAAATCCTGAGTTTAAAACAGTAGGAGAACTTATTGTCCCGACTTGACCTTTGATTCCAAAAGAATAAGGTAAGTTATCATCTCCACCAATATCTAAATTGTGACAGGTAGCACAAGAAATTGTATTATCTTTGCTAAGTCTTGGATCATGAAAAAGTTTTTTTCCTAAAAGAGCTTTTTGTTTATTGTAAGAAATGAATTGTGGGATAGGAGAGATAAGCCCCTCTCCATATACACCACCTATTAAAAAAATTAAAACAAAAAATAGTCGCACTAACTAAATGTCTCTCTTAGTATGTCCAACATATCTCTGTCTTGGTCTAAAGATTTTTTGAGAAGGATCTTTTTTCAGTTCAATCAATTGAGTTAACCAACCAACTGTTCTTCCAATAACAAAAATTGGTGTAAACATATTTCTCTTAATTCCAAGAGCCTCAAAAATTGTCCCTGAATAAAAATCTATATTTGGATATAGATTTCTTTTTACGAAATACTCATCTGTAAGAGCAATCTCTTCTACTTTATTTGCAATTTCAATTAGTCTAGAGTTAATGCCAAGAGTGTCTCTTAACTCATCTCTTAATTTTCTTAGAACCTTAGCTCTTGGATCAAAGTTTTTGTAAACTCTATGACCAAAGCCCATTAATCTAAAATCATCATTTGGATCTTTTGCTTTTTTAATAAATTTATCAACATTTTCAACACTTCCAATCATCTCTAACTGGGCAATAACAGACTCATTTGCACCACCATGAGCCCTACCCCAAAGTGCGTTAATTCCTGCAACAACTGCCGCATATGGATGTGCTCCTGTTGAACCAACTAATCTAACTGTTGAAGTTGAAGCATTTTGTTCATGATCAGCGTGAAGAGTAAAAATAGCATCCATCGCTCTTACTTCAACATCACTAATCTCTGTTGAGCCTGTTGGAAATGCTCTCATCATATATAAAAAGTTCTCTGTAAAATATCTATCCATATCAGGATAAATCAGTGGATATCCCATATGATGTCTATAAGTATAAGCAGCAAGAGTTGGCATTTTAGCAATCAGTCTGATTGCCATATCCATATACTCTTCTTGAGACTGTACATTTAAATGTTGATGATGAAAAGCACTTAATGCTGATACAGCAGATGATAAAACAGCCATTGGATGACCATCATCAGGAAAGGCATTAAAAAGATTTCTAAGTCCTTCATTGGGAAATCTTTTCTCTCTCATACTTCCTTCAAAAGCCACAAACTGTTCAGCTGTTGGAAGTTCACCATTTAAAAGAAGATAACATACCTCTAGATACTTTTTCTTCTCGGCCAATTGTTCGATTGGATAACCTCTGTATAAAAGTTCTCCTTTTCCACCATCGATATAGGTGATATCTGACTGACAGCTACCAGTCATACTAAGCCCATTATCGTATGTATAGACACCTAACTCTTTGTTTAATGTTGTAATGTCTACAACATCTGCACCTAGAACAGAATTTAAAATTGGAAATTCAGCAGATTTTCCATTTCTGTTATCTGTAAAAGTAAAAGTACTCATAAGCAAACTCCTTGTGTAGTGTGGATTTTATAAAATCATTCCCATCAACTTTCGTTGTAACAACCTTAGGATATCGGAAGAAAGATAACTATTAGCTTAATAAATGACTATCTTATGGTATTTATTTGATAAGTGAATCTATTTTATTAGTATTTTTTCTAATTTTAGAGTCAAACCCTCTAGTTTTAAGATTTTTTTTGCCAGTTTTAAACTTATCTAAAAGTGTATTATTATTTGAACCAACTAATACTAAATAGTTCATATTAGCAATCGTTAAAAGTACAATTTTATTGTTATTGTCAATAACTTTTTGAACTTCCATTTTTACAGGAATTTTTTCATTGCCACTTCTAATAAAAAAGCTTTTTGAAGAGTTCTTACCAAAAAGTTTACCAAGGATCCATAAAAGAATCATTACTCCAATAAACATAGCAACAATGTAGTAGTTTTTTTCCATATCAACAACATCACTA
>JAOXRY010000183.1 GCA_025800305.1 Campylobacterales bacterium
TCCTTAATAACTTTTTGTACTATAATTCTAGCAGTGGGAGCCACCACTGTAATAACTGGAAATGCTATAATGAAAGCTTTTACCCAAGCCTCTAACCACATTTCAACAAATTCTTTAATAAATCCTAAATTGATAAATGTAATCACAAAACTCATAATAAAGCTCATGATAAAACTCATCACAAAAGCAAATACGAATCTTTCGTATTTTTTATCTATCACTTTTTAACCTCGATAAACTCAAAAAGTGCATCTATATAATTATTGATTTCTTCTTTTATATCTAGACTGATACTACTTTTTGTCCCAGCTACAAATATTCCATCACCTAATACAAATAAACCTTTTGATAATCTGATTGCATTAGGATGTATTTCACCTTTTTCAATACCTTGTTTTAGAATATCTTCAAACCAATTGAAATAAGTCAAAGTACATTTGTCATGATGTTCAACCATAGCAGGATTTGGTGACATTAAAGAGATAGATAAAAACTCTTTATATAATGTTCTTAATTCTGTTTTTTCTTTTGACTCATTATAAAAAAAGTCAAAAAAGATTTTTATTTTTTCTTTGGTTGTCTCAACACTATCAATCGCATTTCTTTTTCAAGAGGTAGGTTGAAACCACCAACAACGGCTCAAATTCTGGATTTTGGACCTTGCCTTGGTCCAAAGACAGTCCGGTGGCTCAGGAGCTGGTTTCAAGGTTTCAACGGGTGAGTACAAAACATAAAGAATTCCCAACAAAAATGATGATTCATAATCAATTTAATGCACTTTTTGCAGTTTTTTCTTTCTCTCTCTCTCTCTCTCTCGCTGTTTTTTTCTTTTTTTTCCGCTCTCTCTTTCTCTCGCTCGCCG
>JAOXRY010000192.1 GCA_025800305.1 Campylobacterales bacterium
TTGTAATTAAAAACTCTTTTAACTCCTCGTCACAATCTTTTGAGCCAAGTTCAACTCTAACAATTCTACCTTTTCTTCTAGACTTAATCCCCTGCTCCATAACTTCCATAAAGTCATCAGCTTCTTCTTCGGCAATAACCATATCTGCATTTCTTGTTACTCTAAAAGGAATATGACTAATTACTTCAAATCCTGGGAAAAGTTCTTCTATAAAGCTATAGACAATAGACTCAATTGGCACATAAAGAGCATCATCAACCTCGACGAACCTAGGAAGAACCCTAGGAACTCTAATAAGACCAAATCTAATTGTTCCTGTAGAACTCTCTCTTAATTTTACTGCCATTGCAAAACTTAAGTTGTTTAAGTGTGGGAAAGGATGAAGTGCATTAACCGCAATTGGAATTAGAATTGGAAAAATATTTGTTGTGAAATACTCTTGTGCTTTCTCTTTTTGATCTTCAAAAAGTTCACTGTATCTTTTGATATTTAAACCATGTTTTGAAAGTTCTCTAAAAAGTTCAACACCTCTTTTCTCAAGAATTCTCATCTCATTATCTACATATTTTCTAATCTCTTCTAATTGTTCTGCAGCACTAAGTCCATCAACACTTCCAGGATCTATTCCCTCTGAGTCCATCTCAATAAGACCAGCAACTCTAATCATATAAAATTCGTCTAGATTTGTTCCATAAATAGCTAAGTATTTAAACTGCTCTAAAAGTGGATGTCCTGTATTACTTGCTTCTTCAATAACTCTTGTATTAAATCTAAGCCATGATAATTCACGGTTAATAAAATTTTCTTGCTCAATGTCGTAGGTTTTCAAATTTATCCTCGTTTAATTAAATATCTTATTATATAATATCAAAAAATTATTACAATCTGACAACAACAGGTGTTTCCATATGTGGTAAAACAGAGCACCAAGGGTGCGAGGGCACTCTGGCGAAGAGTCCTTTGCTGGACTTTGTTCAGAAAAGGAATTAAATAATGTTCGGGATGGGTCTTGGTGAGATACTCTTAGTTGCCATTATTGCTATCGTGTTTTTAGGTCCAGATAAATTGCCTGAAGCTATGGTAAAAACTGCTAAATTTTTCAAAAAAATCAAAATTACAGTTGATGATGCAAAGTCAACTTTAGAAGAAGAGATTGGAATTGATGAAGTCAAAAAAGAGGCTGAAAAATATCAAAAACAGATAGAAGATGTGACACACACAGTTTCTAAAACTTCAGAAAATTCTGGTAGAGAAGTAAAAGATCTTTTCCAAGATCTACAAAAGGGTCCTAATGCTTGATGAAATAAAACCTCACTTAGCCGAGCTTAGAGATCGTGTAATAAAAATATTTTTAATTCTTTTAGTTCTATTTTTTGCTTGTTTTACTGTTTGGGAACCTATTTTAGAGTGGGTTGCCCAACCTTTAAAAGATGCGTTAAGTGCAGAGTCTGAAGTAATTGCATATAAGATGGGAGAGCAGTTTATTACTGCTGTTTTAGTCTCATTTTTTGCCGCTTTTATCATCGGTCTTCCATTTGTTTTTTATCAAGTATGGGCGTTTGTTGCTCCTGGGCTATATTCCAATGAGAAAAAACTAATTATTCCTTTTGTACTATTTGGAACAATTATGTTTGTTTTAGGAGCTCTATTCGCCTATTATATTGTCTTTCCCTATGGATTTACCTATCTTGTAAACTTTGGTTCTGGAACAGTTCAAGCGATGATCTCTATTGGAGAATATTTAGGATTCTTCCTTAAGTTGATGGTTGGTTTTGGTGTAAGTTTTGAGCTTCCTGTAGTTTGTTTTTTCCTTGCTAAGATGGATCTAATTACAGAGAGATCTTTAATTGATTTCTTTAAATATGCAATTGTAATTATCTTTATTTTTGCGTCACTACTAACACCACCTGATATTGTTACTCAATTTTTAATGGCTATTCCTCTTATAACACTTTATGGGTTTTCAATTATTATTGTAAAAATTGTAAATCCTTATAAGGAAGAACCTGAGTTCTAAATTAGAAGATTATGACTATAATCTTCCAAAAGAGCTAATTGCTACAAAACCAGTTAGCCCTAGAGATCACTCTAGGCTTCTGGTTTACAATAGATCTACAAAAGTGATAACCCACGACCACTTTTATAACATCGAAAAATACCTTCCAAAAAATTGTTCTCTGATTCTTAACAACACCAAAGTTATCAAAGCAAGACTTTTTGGGAAAAAAGAGAGTGGTGGAAAGATTGAACTTCTTTTTATTAAAGATCTTGGGAGTAGTTCTTTGGTAAATATCCGTGGAAAAGTAAAAGAGTCAACAGAGCTTTTCTTTGATTTAGATCTCAAAGCTGTTGTAACCCACTTAAATAGTGACGGAAGTCGTCAAGTTGACTTTTATCACAATGATAAAAAACTCACCTTTACAGAGCTTCTGCCATTTTTAGAAAAAATTGGACATATTCCTCTTCCTCCTTATTTCAATAGAGAAGACAATAAAAAAGATGAGACTTCCTACCAGACTGTCTTTGCACAACATGAAGGTTCTGTTGCAGCACCAACAGCTTCTTTACACTTTACAGAAGAGCTTTTAGAAAATATCCAAAAAAACCACAAAAGCCACCAAGTAACTCTCCACGTTGGGGCAGGAACTTTTAAAAATGTTGAGTGTGAAGATATTAAAGATCATCAGATCCATTCGGAGTACTATAATATTCCAAAAGAGACAGCTGATGTTTTAGATTCTGAAAAAGAGATCTTATGTGTAGGAACTACATCAACAAGAACTGTTGAATACTACCACAGAACAAAAGTTCCAAGTGGTGAGTGTGATCTATTTCTCAACCTGGAAAACAAACCTAAAAGAGTCAATAATCTTTTAACAAACTTTCACCTTCCAAAATCCACCTTAATAATGCTTGTTGCTTCATTTATAGGGTTAGATGAAACAAAAAGAGTTTATGCCGAAGCAATTGCTCAAAAGTATAGGTTTTTCTCTTATGGCGATGGAATGCTTATTCTCTAAACAGAGAATATAGGATAACTAACTAGATAGCTTTTAAAAACCTCTTCTGGTTTAACTTTTGTACTTTCACTATGAAAAGGTTCTAGATCCATACTACACAATATCTTATTTGGTGTAGCTTTCTCAATTTCTAGGTGAGCACTATAGCCTTTAATTTTAGCAAACCTTTTAAAGTGGTGAAGATACTCTATAAATATGTCATTGTATTCTTCTTTTAGATCTATAGCAAAACTTTTACCATCAGCTGTTACAGCTTTTAATAATTTATAAGATTGTGGATTTTTTGAAAAGAACTCAACCTCTTTTTTTCTTTGGATTGTTCTCTCTTTTTCCAAAGCTATTTTCTCTCTTCTTAGTCTTCTTTTTTCAATATCACGATTGACTTTAGAAAAATGGTACTTAACATAAGAAAAACTCACAACTGAGACAATTGAAAAAATAATAAAAGATAGTAGTGTTTCCATAATGAAAATATCGGAAAATTATGGTTAAACTGTAGCTATCTATTACAAATTAATTTATAGTCACAATAGATACATTTTGTTTGGTCTTCTGTTAGAGAAAAATTCTGTTCTGTATCTTTATATCCTTGAAGATACTCTTTAAAAAGCTCTAATTTCTCATTATAAAGATCTTCAAAGTGAATTTTTCCACTATTTAAATCATACAGTCCCATAGAGTCAACCATATGATTTTTTTCCAAAAGTAGCTGATAAAAAACCAGCTGAAAATCTGTTGTTTTTTCTAAAGTTTTCAGTGTTGGTTTATTTATTTTTCCAGTTTTATAATCAAGAATCGAGACAGACTCTCCAAAAAGATCTACTCTGTCTATCTTTCCATTGAGGATAATTCCATCGTAATTTCTTTTAAACTCTTTTTCCAAATATAAGATTTTATACCCATCCTCAAACCTTCTGATCTCATTGGCAATAAATGGCTTCAATTTCTCTTTCCAGATTCCTAATTGATATTTTAAAGTAATATCTTTTTTTGATTCTTTATCTAAGAAACTTTCTATATCTCTTTCTAGCTCTTTAAAATCTCCATAGGCATTTTTCCTTGTGTAGATCTCATTTAGTGCTTTATGGATAACTAAACCAACTTGAAAAGGCTTTTTCGAATCTTCTTCATGAGGCTTTAAAGACTTTATATAGCGGTAATAAAATTTTCTTTTACAATCTAAATAAGCTTTAAACTTACTGTTTGATAGTGGCTCTTTTGCTAAATCTATCTTTTCAATAATCTCTTTTTCAAAGTGATTTTTTTTGTTGTGAATCGTAAAAAGTAAAGAGTCATAGCTTCTACTCTCTTCTACTTCGAAATCAATCTTCATCGATTTTAAAAATCTGCTAGGGGTGTTTTCATCACTTTCTACATAGACAATTGCAGATCTTTTAGCTTTTTCCAATATTTTGTAATAAAGGGATTTTTGGTAGTTTTCCCTATCTTCTGTAGATGGAAGAAGTGCTCTTTTTTTGATCCCTGAATTAATAAACATATCTTTTACACTATCTTGAGGAACATATTTGTCGTTAAAATCAATAATTATGATTCCATCATAGTAGCTTTCTCTTGTTTCTAAAAGTCCTAGAACAGTGACTTTTCCTCCACCTTTATGATCTAAGGATTTCCCTTTTAATCTTGATAGAAATAGATGAATCACCTCTTTTACGTTGGCTATTTTTACCTTTTCTAAGATCTTTTTTAATTTATAAAGTTCTTCAGTATAGATCTCTTTTTCTTTAGAAGTGCAATTAAGTCCATTATATTTTTCCAAAATAGAAATTGTTTCATCTATATTGATTACATTTTCCCAAACAGCCATAAGTTGATTATAATCAACTTCCTCTACTGTTAAAGACTTTAATCTATCACTGTTTTCTTTATTCTCTTCATTTTTAAATTTTTCAATTGCTCTTAATGCTCTAAAACTTTTAGCACTTGTAAAAGGTAAACCTTTGGCAAAATTGAAGTTTCCTTCACTATCAAAGAGCATTAAAGAGCTTCCGAAGCTTTCATCAGGAATTATCACAGCAATTTTTTCTGGATCTATTCCTTCATTTACAAATTTTTCTATCTTGTTTTTTATTACTCCGATCTGCTCTATTCTATTGAAAACAGTTACAAGATCTATTGCGTCAGGCTTCTTTTTTTCTACTGCAGAAATTATTTTTCTATTTGTCAAATCAATACTTACTTCACTGTTTAAAGGAAGCGATATATTTTCAAAACTGTCTATTAGTTTTTTATCGTAAGGAGTAAGGGTTATGTTCAGTTTTAAGTTTACACAACTAGCAATTTCTAGATAGATCTTTTTTTCAAAATTAGTCATATATCCTTCAAAGTTAATTACAATTTCATCAAACCGCCCTAAATACTCCTTGTTTATTTCATAGTCATCAACCACTGTAATATTATCAACAAAACCATTGCTATTTAAGATATTTTTATATCTTTCTAACAATGTCTTTAAAATAGACAGATGATAG
>JAOXRY010000203.1 GCA_025800305.1 Campylobacterales bacterium
ATAGAAGGAAGTTCTCTTTTTGTTCCTTTAAAAAGTGCTTTTGTTAGATTAACAGAAGCGATATAGTCAAAATCGCTCTCTTTTTGCATGATTTTTCCGTTGATCTGAGTCTTAATTTTTTCAAGGGCTTCTTTTGTGTAGTTTGGATTTTTTAAAAGTTCTTTAGTGTATTTCAAAGCCTCTTGAAAATGGTCTTTAAGACAACTGACTTCATAAACAAAAGTCTCTCTGCCACTGCCAACAGAGATACTAATTGCTTTTGATTCAAGCTTTTGAGAAAACTTCGTAGAGCCATCTTTTTTTGTTCCCTCATTGAGAAGTTTTCCTGAAAGGTTAGCAATACCATTTTTGGTATCTGTAAGACTTCCTGCGTTTTTAAAAACAATCTGAAAAGAGACAACAGGTAAAGAGTGCTGTTCTTCTAAAATAATTGGTACTTGGGTGCTTTTAATTTTTGTATGGTGGAGTGTCGCCGACATTAATATTCCTTGGATTAGTAAAAATAAAAATAGTATTTTTTTCATGGATGTGATTATACAGAATTTGTTATTTTTTTCCTTGAGAATACTTCTTCATATAGATATCAAAGTTCTTTTTATCTTTCAGCTCTTGGTAGATATAGGTGATATTCCCATAACTGGCAATAAGGTGAGGGTGTTTAGGATTTTTTTTGTAGATATTTTCCATTATTTTTAGATTTTTCTTTCCAAAATCCAGGGCATTTTGAAAGTCTTTTTTCCCTTGATATGCAAGAGAGAGATTATAATAGCTATTTGCCAACTCTTTTTTAGAGGAGTTCTCTTTTTTTATTTCAATTGATTTTTTTAAATATTTGATAGCTTCTTCAAAATTTTCTTTGTCTAAATAGATAAGTCCTAAGTTTCCATAGTCTTTTCCTAATGTGGAATGAGAAAGATTATTTTTATAGAAATTCTCTCTTATTTTAAGGGATTTTTTTGTGTATTTTAATCCATTGTCCAGATTTTTTAGGTTGTGGTAAATAAGCCCAATAGTGTTGTAACTATTTGCCAACTCAAGACTATGGGGCTTGTTTTTAAAAATTTTTTCTAAGATCTTAAGATCTTTAAGAGCAAAGAAAAGAGCCTTTTCATAATCTCCATGTTCTTGATAATAAACACTTACTCTGTCGTAGATGTTTGCCAATGTTGAGTGGTTGGGTTTCTCTTTAAAGATCTTTTGTACATTGTCTAAATCGTTTTTTATAAAGACATTAGGCATTTCAACTTCTGCTTTGACTTGATAGATAAAACCAAGGCTGTTGTAACTACTTAAAAGATCTGGATGATTAGGTGTCTTTTTTAAAACTTTTTTTCTAATTTTAAAAGCTTTTTTTCCATACTTTAAAGCTTGTTCAAGATCTCCTCTTTCTTGATAGATTATAGAAAGATTGTAGTAAGCCTCTGCTAAGTCTAAGTTTGTGGCTTTTTTCTTAGTATTTTTTTCTAAGATTTCTATATATTTTTTTTCATATAAAAGAGCAGGTTTTAGATCTTTTAGTTCTTGGTAGATGAGAGCTAAGTTGTTGTAACTATTTCCTAACTCCATATTGTTTGGTTGTTTTTGATAGATAATTTTTCTTATTTTGAGAGCTTTTTTTGTATAGGTAAGAGCTTTTTTTAATACACCTTTTTCTTTATATAAAAGTCCTAAATGGTTATAAATGGTGGCAACACTTTGATGGTTTGGTTTATCTTCATAGACTCTTTTTATTATTTTTAGAGATCTTTTTCCAAAAACTAATGAGTGTTCAAGATCTTTAAGATTAAAAAGCAAGGTAGAAAAATCGTAGAGAAAAAGATAATTGTTTTTATCTTTTTCAATGGCTTTTTCATAGAACAGTTTTGCTTTTTTATGGTTAAGTTCCATTTCATAAGTCTTTCCTTGAAGATAGGAGATTTCACCTTTTTCTTTATTTTTAAAGCTGTTAAGATGGTTATGAAATTGTTTATATTTGTACTCTTTTAAAAGTGTTTTTCCTTTTTCTAAAAACCTTTTATCCTCTTTGGTATTTTCCTTTATTAAGGTGGTTAAACTGTCTAAAATATCTTGACGAATAAGAATTAAGTTTTCTATCTCTTTTTCTAAATCTTCTTTTGATTCCATATTGGAATATGTAGAAAGTTTATGAAAAAATATTTTTAGTTCTTTTTTGTCTTCTTTCATATCTTTGCCAAAATATTTTTTTAAAAGTTGTTGTAGCTGGTAAGAATCTTTTACTTCTAGAAAAAAATCATCTTCATTAAAAGTGTATTTTTCTCCATAGATAAAAGATAAAAATAGAAATAAATATATAAAAAATGCTTTCATTAGAAGCCTTGATGGTGTTTTTAAGAAATTATAACCACAAAGAAAAAAGATAGCAACCTTAAAGGCTTTGTAATTTGTTTGTTATATAATTGTTCTACAATAAAATTAAACTTAAGAAAGGAGAAAAAGATGATTAAAGAAAAAACAACTTCACAAAGAATTCTTGAAATCTACAAGTTAGCTGAAGAGCACTTTGGTGATGCAAAATTTGTTGGTATCAAATACGATATCGAAGATGGCTGGGTTGCAAAAATCAAGTTTTCAAAAGATAGTGATTTTAGAAGTATCAGTGCGGCTGATGAAGAGCCAAGAACTGCTCTAAAAAAACTAAAAAAGAGAATGAAGAAGATCATAAACAGATATCAAACTGTTTAAAATCCCTTCTTTTAAATGGCTATTAAAATCTTTCTAAGATCTGATAAGCTGTATTTCTAATCGCTGGTTTCTCTCCAATTTCACGGATGAGATCTAGCATCTCCTCTTTTACCATTGAGTTGGAACAACCAGTAGAAGCAACAACATTCTCTTCCATCATTGTACTCCCCAAGTCATTTGCACCGTATAGCAGAGCCAGTTGACCAATATAACTTCCTTGGGTTACCCAGCTTGATTGGATATTTTTAAAGTTGTAAAGATAGAGTCTAGAAGCTGCTAAAAGCCTTAGATACCTATTGGGACTAGATTTTTTAAGATCTGGATACTCTTTTAAAAGCGGTGTATGGCTTGGTTGGAAACTCCACATAATAAATGCTCTAAAACCGTTGGTTTTTCCTTGAAGCTCTCTTATTTTATGAAGGTGTTCTACAATCTCTTCATCTGTTTCAACCGAACCAAACATCATTGTCGCTGTTGTCTTCATTCCAATTTCATGGGCAGCTTGATGGATATCTAACCAAGTTTGGCTACTTATTTTATTGGGAGAAAGAATATCTCTTACTCTATCTACTAAGATCTCAGCACCAGCTCCAGGCATAGAAGCAAGACCTTTTTTGTTTAATCTTGTTAAAACCTCTTTATGCGACATATCTGAAATTTCAGCAATATAGTCAATCTCTACAGCAGAGAATCCGTGGATATTTATCTGAGGATATTTAGTATGGATATGCTCTACTAGATCTTCATAATACTCAATTTTAAGATCTGGATGAACTCCCCCTTGAAAAAGGATTTGAGTTCCACCAATACTTAAAAGTTCATCTATTTTTTTGTCTATCTCTTCATATGGAAGGATATAGCCATTTTTACTGTGTTTGCCTGTCTTAAAAGCACAAAATTTACACCCAACATTACAGATATTTGTATAGTTTATGTTCCTATCAACAACAAAAGTTGTCACTTTTTCAGGGTGGAGATATTGCTTTGCTTCTAGTGCTTTTTTTCCTAAATCTTTAAGATCCGCGTTTTTTATCAGATCTAATACTTCTTTGTCATCTATTTTATTTAACATAGAGCTATTTTAGCAAAACTTACTGGAAACCACCTTGTTTTAGTAGGTTTTCTGGTATCCTTACAAAATGAAAAAATCTCCTATTAGAAATCTTATTGAAGAAAAAATATTAATTATAGACGGGGCTATGGGTAGCCTTTTACAAGAAGCAACAATTCCTGACTCAGCTTGGGAAGGGAAAGAGGGTTGTAATGAACTTTTAAATACAACAGCTCCAGAAGTTATCAAAGATATTCACAGACAGTATTTAAACGCAGGGGCAGATCTAACAAAGACAAATACCTTTGGTGCATTTGATTGGGTTTTAGATGAGTATGAAATTCGTGAAAGAGCTTATGAGTTGGCATTGAATGGAACAAAGATAGCCAAAGAGGTATGTAATGAGTTTACAGACAGACCTAGATATGTGTTAGGATCTATAGGACCTGGGACAAAGCTTCCAAGTCTGGGACATATGACATATGATGAGATGTACAGTGGATATTGTGTCACTGCGAAAGCGATGATTGAGGGGGGAGTGGATGTTTTCCTTCTTGAGACTTGTCAAGATCCTCTCCAGATAAAAGCTGGTCTTCACGCTTGTGAGGATATGAAAAAAGAGGCAGATGTTGATATTCCTATAATGGTTTCTGTAACAATTGAGACTAGTGGAACAATGTTAATAGGGACTGATGCTAAAACAATAGCAACAATTCTACAGCCATTTGATATTTTAACTTTAGGACTTAATTGTGGAACTGGTCCTAGGGAGATGACATCTCATTTGAAGGTTCTTAGTGAAAATTGGAATGGTAGAATCTCTGTTCACGGAAATGCTGGACTTCCAGAGAACGTTGGTGGGTGTACAGTCTATCCAATGAAAGAGGATGAGTTTTCAGAGCTAGAAAGTGCTTTTGTAGAAATTGATGGACTTTCTGCTTTTGGTGGATGTTGTGGTACGACACCGAAGCATATTGAAGCATTGGCAAAAAAATTAGAAGGATTAAAACCTTCTGTTAGTAGTGCTACTATTGAACCATCATTAGCTTCTTTATTTGAAACAAGAGAGCTTGTTCAAGAACCAGCTCCTTTTTTAATTGGTGAGAGATCTAACGCTACTGGAAGTAAAGCTTTTAGGGAACTTCTTTTAGCAGAAGACTATGAAGGAACTTTGACAGTTGCACAGCAACAAGTAAAAGGCGGAGCCCACGGGATTGATATTAGTGTTGGTTTTGCTGGTCGTGATGAGACAAAAGATATGGAGATTGTGGCTTCATTGTACGCTCAAAAGATCTCACTACCTCTTATGGTGGATACAACTCAACCAAAAGCACTAGAAGCTGGATTAAAACAGATTGGTGGACGACCAATAATCAACTCTGTAAATCTTGAAGATGGAATCGAGAAGTTTGACCAGATCTGTAGTTTGGCAAAAAGATTTGGAGCTGTTTTAGTTTGTTTAACCATTGATGAAAAAGGGATGGCAAAGTCAGGAAGAGATAAGTTTGAAATCGGAAAGAGACTTGTAAATCTTGCAAAAGAGAGACATGGATTAAAAGAAGAAGATCTTGTTGTTGATACTCTTGTTTTTACTGTTGGTAGTGGTGATGATGAGTTTAAAACAGCGGCAATGGAGACAATTGAGGGAATCAAGCTTTTAAAAGCAGAGTTTCCAAAAATTGGATTTACTCTTGGTGTTTCTAATATCTCTTTTGGTCTTGATAAACACGCTAGAGAGTATCTTAACTCTGTATTTTTACACCACTGTGTAAATGCTGGACTGTCTACTGCAATTATCAATGTTAAACACGTTATTCCTCTTGCACAAATGGAAAAGAAAGATATCCAGATCTGTGAAGATCTTCTTTTTAATAAGCATGATAATGCTCTTTTTGATTTTATAGAACACTTTTCAGACGATAGTAAAAAGCACAAACGTGAGGAGAAAGACATCTCCAATTTACCTACTGATGAGAAGATAAAAGTTCTTTTATTAGATGGTGATAAAAAAGGAATGCTCACTCTTTTAGAAACAGCAAAAGATGAGATTGATCCAAGCAAAATTGTTAATGAGATCTTACTGGATGGAATGAAAGTTATTGGTGAACTTTTTGGATCTGGAAAGATGCAACTGCCTTTTGTTCTTCAATCAGCAGAAGTAATGAAAGCAAGTGTTGATTTTCTTAATCCTTATCTGCCAAAGACGACAAAGACAACCAAAACAACACTTCTTTTGGGAACTGTAAAAGGAGATGTTCACGATGTTGGAAAAAACCTTGTGGATATTATTCTTTCCAATAATGGTTTTGAAGTAAGAAATATCGGGATTAAAGCGGATATTGATGCTTTTATAGAGGAGTTTAAAAAAGGTGGTGTAGACGCTATCGGTATGAGTGGACTTCTTGTGAAATCTACTCAGGTGATGATGGAAAATTTGATTGAACTGAAAAAAGAGGGAATTGATGTTCCTATTCTTCTTGGAGGGGCTGCTCTTACTAAAGGTTTTATAGACGAATATTGTCGTCCAAATTACGATGGTCATATTTTCTATTGTAAAGATGCTTTTGATGGAATTGAGGCTATGGGACAGGTTGAATCTGGAGACTTTACATCAATTGAAAAAATTGAACATGATGTAGAAGAAAAACCTAAACAAGAGAGAGTAGCTGTAGAAATTGATCCAGCAAAAATAGAGATGCCTGAAACTTATCCAGATCTTGTGACTCCACCTTTTTTAGGAAGAAGAGTCTTTACTGATTATAAACATGATGTTGTTTTCGATTGGATCAATCATAAAGGAATGTTCTCAAGATCTTGGGGATATAAACCTAAAGGAATGGAAAAAGAAGAATATGAAAAACTTTTAGAGGAAGAAGTAAAGCCTAACTATCAAAGATTGAAAAAACAACTTTTAGAAGAGGGACTATTTGACCCTACAATTATTTACGGATATTATAAAGTTAAATCTGAAAATGGAAAACTTAGGATTTTTGATGATGGGGAAGAGGTGTATGCTGTTGATTTTCCAAGACAAAAAAGAACACCACACAGAGCTATAAGTGACTATTTTAGAAGTGAAGATATCCTTCCTGTTTCAATTGTAAGTGCAGGAAGTAAAATTGTTGAATATGAACAAAAACTTTATAAAGAAGGAAAGTTTCACGAATACTATTTAGTTCATGGTATGGCAACAGAACTGGCAGAAGCTATGGCTGAGGTTGTCCATAAGCAAATTAGAATAGATTTAGGAATTACACAAGGGAAAGAAGAACCAAGCCTTGATGATGTGAAAATGAGTCACTATCAAGGAAAGAGATATAGTTTTGGATACGGTGCTTGTCCTGAACTTGCTGATAATCAGATGATTTTCAAACTTCTAAAACCGGAAGAGTTTAGAATAGAACTAACTGAGACTTTCCAAATGGTTCCAGAACATACAACTTCTGCACTTGTAACTTACCATCCAGAAGCTGTATACTATACAACGTAAGAAGAGGGTAAAAATTATTTTTAAAAGCGACTAGTCGCTGAGCTCTCCGCTGAGGAGTCCTTTACTGGACTCTGTTCAGAAAAGGAATAAATAATGAAAGTAACTTTTAAAAGATTATGTGGTTGTGTCAATAAAATTGACTTAAAAGAGACAACAGAGTTTGAAACAAAAGAGGACGCCATATCTTTTGCTAATCAAGCTTTGAACAAGTTAGAACTTACAAGTTGTAGTACACATCGATTTTTTATTGAAGATGTTGGAAAAGAGGATGAGATCTTTATCAACTCTGAATTAGATGATGATGCTTTTTCTTTGAAGATGAAATGACATAAGTATTCTAAATATTTAAAGTTCATTATAAGAACTACTATAAAATAAATTGATTAAAATATTAATTTGGATTATTTCTTGCTTTGTTTAATAAATAAGTAAAGGAAAAGTTATGAGTATAGGCAGTATTAGAAACAACCCTTATATTAATACAACCAAAAACTCTCCTATTCAAGTTTCAAAAGAAAATGTAGAACTTCAAGAAACTAGTAATAAAAAAGAGTATAAAACCACAGGTGTATCATTTTTTAAAGATTTACCAGAAAAAATGCAAGATACTTTTAATAACCTAGCTGATGATATGGGTCTTTCTGAAAAAGACAAGTTTATTATAGGTTCTAGTCTTTCTGTAACAGACCAAATAAAGCAATATATTAATGAAGATCCATGGAGAAAAGCACAATTTTTAAAACATACAGGGATGACTGAATCAGAATTTGGAAATATTTATGAACATACTGGGAAATATCAAAGTCCAGAAGAAGTAAAAGAACTTATTGATGCTCATTTTGATACTCTATTAGATGCTACTGGAGAGAATGTAGAAAAGCAAAACTCTTTTCTTAAAAAATTTGCAGAAATTATAGGTGAACAGAGTTATAAAAGACTAGACATTACTGCCTAGTCTTTTATCAATACTATTTGATGAAAACACTATCTTTAACTTGCCATCCACCAGGAGAACCATAATCTTTTACCGTAAATGTTCCTGAAGAATTTGTGTTAATTTCATAGAATGTTTGCCATGCATCTACAATTCTATCGCCATTAAGGTCATATGTACGTCTACCAATAACTTTTGCAGCAGAACCATTAAAAAAACCTCCCGCTGTATGAGCTGTGCCACCCATTACTATTACATTGATATGAATTACACCATTGTGATCATTTTGTGTTCTTGAAGTATTACGAACATCATCAATTATTAATTGACCATCACTACCATTACTTCCAACTTCCCAAACATACCAATCATAAGCTGGTGTAGCAGGACCTGCATAACTAGTAGAAACTAGACCTAAAAAAACTAAAACTGAAAAAACTATTTTTTTCATTTGTATTCCTTTATTTTAAAATTCAAAATTATTATAATAAATTTAATATTTGAGTTATCTGTTGTATAATATTTTCAAATTAAATAACAATGTTTATTTTTTAGTTTATGTTAAGATAAGAATCAAAGGATTAAAAATGGAATATAAAAATATAATAATATATATATTATCTACTCTTTTTTTAATATCACTATATTTTAATTTAACACAAGACGAAAAAAAAATCG
>JAOXRY010000210.1 GCA_025800305.1 Campylobacterales bacterium
ACATATGAAGGAACAGAACTAACAAGAGAGAAAAGAGGAAGTCTAGCAAAAACACTATCTAGGAAAAAAATACTAGAACTACTAAACACCACTGAAGAAGATATACATGAATACGGCATATCCATTAATAACATGAAAAAAATATTTCAGTTTTTTAGTATCCCAGTTAAACTTTACAACTATCAGTGCCAGTTGATTTTTCAATACTTCCCACCCAACCATGACAAAGGACATAGAAAAAGAATTTTACAGCATTAATAAAAAACAACCACATCTACCCCATCAATGGCAACCAAGATAGGTTGTTCCAGTTGGATTGTGAAAAAAAGCGTATAGACATCAAGGCGTCCAAAAATTTTTATATCACCGATAAGACTGAACCCCCAAAATACAAAATGTTCTCTCATATAGACGAGTTGCTTAAACTCACTGATAAAGACGAATACTATCTAGTCCATAAAGATAATAATCTCACAGAAGTCCTTTATCAATTCAAGAAAGTAGGTTATGAACCTTACATTAGATACAGAGCAGGTCAAATATCAGAGTTAAAAATCAAATTT
>JAOXRY010000217.1 GCA_025800305.1 Campylobacterales bacterium
CAGAATATGTATGAAACACTGAAAAATGTTGTCAATGAAGATTTTAGAGACAGCTTTAGAACTTATAAAGGAAATGCCCAGATATTTTGGGGGATTTCAGATACAGCAACTTCTTTGTCTTCTGGAGAAGAAATATCGAAGATTATTAAAAATAGTCAATTTTATCCAATGGAAGGTGACCACTACTTCTTTTTAAATAAGGGAAAAGAGATTGAAAAGAAGATAACTCTGCTATAGAGTTATCTCTTTTTTTAGTAGTTTTTCAGTTCTTCTTTTATTTTTGCTACGTATTTTTCATCTTCAACGTGCTCTGCTGGATCAAACTTACTATCATCCTCAACTAGTTCTTTATTAAACTGTTCTTCATTGAACTTTTTATTGAGATACTCTGTAATTAGCTTTACATCTCTTTGTGCATTTCCAAGACAACTTGTTGCACCGGGGCTTGGTGTCATATTAAATACAATACCTTCTCCAGTGTCAATAGAAGATTCACCTAGCATTAGCTTTTGCTCTTTTTTATTTATTACTTGTGGTCTAACTCCACCAAAACCGTCTGCATATTCAATTTCATCAACTTTTAGCCCTGGAACAATTTTTTTTGCATCTTTAACAAACAATCTTTTATTTAACCAAGGAACTTCAAATAGGAAGTTTCTAAAGATATAGTTTCTAATATCAGAGTCTTTTAGTAGATCCCAAAAGATCTTTACGATATTTCCATCAAGTCTTAAAGTCTTGAAAAAATCAATAACAGTAGCATTGCCTCTATATCT
>JAOXRY010000237.1 GCA_025800305.1 Campylobacterales bacterium
AAGTTACTACCAATACAATAAGAAAAAGCTTTTAATAGCTCCACTTTCAACAGCTGTTAAATTCTTACCTAAAAAAGAACTTTTTGATACACAAAACATCGAGTTTGGAGATACTGTAGATCTAAACGAGACAAAAGAGAAGCTTCTTTGTTGGGGATATAGCTTTGTTGATATTGTTGAGCAAAAAGGAGAGTGTTCTTTTCGAGGAGATATTATCGATGTTTTCTCACCACTTTCAAAAAAACCAGTAAGAATCTCTTTGTTTGATGATGAGGTAGAAAGTATTAGAGAGTTTGAAACCCAGACTCAAAAGTCTCTCAAAGAAGAGCTTGAAAAAGTAGAGATAAAACCTGCTCTTTTTGGTCTATCCTCTGAAGCTCATGAAAAGCTAAAATTAAAAACAGAGATCTCAGGAAGTGATTCTTTCTTCAAAGATATCCACTCTTTAGGTTTTTGGTTTTTAAATCAGCTAGATCTAGCAGTTGATATAACAACAGATCTCAAAAGCTTTTTTACCCAAGATCTAACAAGCGAAATACATGACTTATACTCTTTCAATAAAGAGGGCTTTATTCCCAAAGAGAGTTTTGAAAATATTGAGGAGTTACCACAACCAAAGGTATTCAAAGAACTTCATACAGAAGATCCAAAAGCAATTTTAGAAGTTCATAAATCAAAAAAACTTACAGTTATTGCTAAGAGTGACACTCTATTAAAACAGTACGAAATTGAAAAAGAAGATGTAAACTTCATTGAGAGCTTAGCAATTGTTAATCTGATTAGCAATAATGAAGTTGTTATCTCTCTAAACAAACCAGTTAAAAAACAAAGAAAAAAAGCTGCAAAGATTGTTCTTGATGAGCTAAAAGTTGGAGATTACATTGTCCATGAAAACTACGGTGTTGGAGTTTTCCTTGGTCTGGAACAAGTTTCAATCCTTGGAGGAATAAGAGACTTTGTTGGACTAAAGTATGCCAATGATGATAAGCTTTTAATCCCAGTTGAAAATATCCATATTATCGATAGATATGTTGGACAATCGGGAGTTCTTCCAACAGTAGATAAGTTAGGAAAAAGCTCATTTGCAAGACTAAAAAATACCGTAAAAGAGAAGCTCTATGAAATCGCAGGAGAGATAATCCAACGAGCAGCAGCAAGAGAACTTATAAAAGCTGTAAAAATTGAAGAACCTGTAGAGATGGCAGAGTTCCAACATGGAGCAGGATTTCTTTATACACCTGATCAGAAAAGATCTATCAATGAGATCTTAGAAGATCTAGCTGCTGGAAAAGTCATGGATAGGCTCTTAAGTGGAGATGTTGGTTTTGGTAAAACAGAAGTTGCAATGAACGCAATTTTTGCTGCAGCAAAAGCTGGATACCAAACAGCTATGGTTGTGCCAACCACACTTCTTTCTTCTCAGCACCATCACTCAATAGAGAAAAGATTCAAAGAGTATGGAATTGCTGTTCATAGGTTTGATAGATTTACAACAGCTAAAGAGAAAAAGATAATCAAAGATGGTCTTAAAAATGGTGATATTAAAGTTGTTGTAGGAACTCATGGTTTAATTGGTGTGGATTTTGACAACTTAGGTCTTATGGTTGTCGATGAGGAGCATAAATTTGGCGTAAAGCAGAAAGAGAAGCTAAAAGACAAAGCAAAAAATCTTCACCTTCTTTCAATGTCTGCAACACCGATTCCAAGATCTTTAAATATGGCACTTAGCAAGATAAAAGGCTTCTCTCAGATCTTAACTCCTCCAGAAGAGAGAGAAGATGTGAGAACTCACGTAAAAGAGAATGAGGAAGCGTTAGTTAAAGAAGCCATTAGCAGAGAGATTAGAAGAGGAGGGCAGATCTTTTATGTCTTCAATAGAATCTCTGGAATTGAGCAGAAGAAGAAACAGCTTCAAGATATGATGCCAAATCTAAAAATTTTAGTTCTTCACTCAAAAATCAAAGCGGAAATCAGTGAGAAAGAGCTTCTTGCTTTTGAAGAAGGAGAGTACGATATGCTCCTTTCTACAACTATCATCGAATCAGGAATCCATATTCCAAATGTGAATACAATCTTAATCGATGGAGCAGATAGATTTGGTATTGCAGATCTTCACCAGCTCCGTGGACGTGTAGGAAGATCTAAAAGACAAGGGTATTGTTACTTTTTAGTTGGGGATAAAGACGAGCTGACAGACGATTCTAAAAAGAGACTTGCAGCAATGGAAAGCAACTCATTTTTAGGAAGTGGTTCTGTTTTAGCCTATCATGATTTAGAGATCCGTGGTGGTGGAAACATCATCGGTGCAGAACAATCTGGGCAGATTAAGAACATCGGTTACTCTCTCTATTTAAAAATGTTAGAAGATGCTATTAATGAACTTTCAGGAGAAGCAGTTTCGGAAGAGGAAGAGAAGAAAGTAGAAATCAAACTGGCAGTAAAAGCCTATCTTTCATCTGAACTGATTGAAGAAGATAGAGTAAGAATTGAACTTTATAGAAGATTTTCAAATGCAATAGAACCTGCCCAAGTGTATGAATTACAAGAAGAGATTGAAGATAGGTTTGGAAAACTGGATGATGTAACAAAACAATTCTGTGACATAATCGTTATTAAGATCTTAAGTCTTAGAAAAGATATCAAAGTTATCTCTAACTTTCAGCAAAATATATCTATTCAATATAACGATGATAGAAAAGAGGTTATTAAGTCACCATCTAAAGATGATGATGATATTATTGCTACTACTTTGAAGTTTGTGAAAAAATAGATCTTATTTAAAAAGGAGTTACTTTGAAATTATTTCTTATTTTTCTTCTTTTTGTTTCACAGGTTTTTTCAGTTGAAGAATATTCCATTGTTCCTAGCCATTTAGGAAAGAACGATAGAAATTACTACTTAAAAAAAGAAAAAGCTCCAGATCTTAAAGCTTATAAAAATCAAATATTAGATGGAAATGGAAAAGTTTTAAGAAGCTACAAAGGACAAAATACTGCTCTATCTGTAACAACAAGATATCAAAATCTTACTCTGTCTTACTATAGAACTTACTACATTCGTACATATGCTGATGGAAAAGGAAGAGTTTCGACATATACTGTTAATACAGGAAACTACATGACTGACAATTTTGGAAATGATTATTCAGGAAAATATAGGGTTTCTAGGGCAAAGGGAGATGTTTTTGAACAGCAGATAGGCAAAGACGGGACTTTTTATCAAATAGCTGAAGAGGGGATTTATCATAATAGATCTTTTTTCCCCTCTTTCAAAAAATTAGAAGATGGAAAATTTGGTTTTGATCTTAATGGAAACTTTGCTGGAATAGGTCGTGATGAAGATGGAAACGTCTATATTTGGGATACAAAACAGTGGATTAAAACCTCTTTTGTTTTAAATAAGTATGGAGATAAGGAAAATATTTTAGGAGTCTATCCAGATAAGCAAAACAATAAGATCTACTATGTTGTTTATCAATATATAGACAGTTACAACAAAGGAATTATTTTTGGTCAATACGATCTAGAAACAAAAAAAGATACTTATGGATGGATTATCAATTCAGAAGAGAGAAATGTTGGTTTTTCTCCCTCTATTTTTCTTACAAAAAATTGGATTGTTGTCAATGGTGAGGATAGTAGTAATGAAAAGTATGTTCACTTTTTATTGCCAAGAGATGGCAGTTATGAAGCTAGTTTACTTAAAGAGCCTCCCCACTTAAAAGGACGAAACAAGAAAAAAGATCTAGACTTTTTGGTAGGGTTAGGAACATCTACTCTTTACTGGACACCATACACAGATGATGATATTAGCTACGATATTTCAAAAAGTCTCTATACTAAACAGTATATGCAAGGAAGATACAAAGATTATAAAATTGCTATAAGCTATTTGAAAAATGAAGCTGAAAGCCAAGGAGGGCTTACCAAAAAGGCCTCTGATTTTTTAGATCTTCTTGTTGATGTAAATGATGTTTTTGCTCCTGAGACAACCTTACAGATCTATAGAGAGTCTGGAAATATTAATGGTGTTGCAAAAGGAAAAGGTGGAGCTATTAATAAAGAGTTCTCTTCAAAAATCATGAGAATAGGTTTTAAAAATATTAAAGAGAGAGGAAAATATTGGGGAGTAGATTATAGTACCTATAAGATCCCAACAATTTCTCATTTTACCAATGATTATACCTCTTATAGTGCTTATGATCCATCAACAACTTTTAAAAAGATAAGTGCTCTTTGGGGAAGGGATACAATAGCCCATATTCAAAGATACGAAAACAGTTTTTCCAAACCATTTTTTGACTGGATGGTTGGAATAGGTTATTCTTCAATAGACTTTTCCCAAGAGACAAAAAAGCAGATTGAGGCAGACTCTAATGAGGATTTTCCAAGTAGAGCAAATGCTTTAGTCTTGGATTTTGCTTTTAAAGCAGGGTATGTAAAACAGAAAAAAATAAAAAAATATAAGGGTGCAGGGCTCTCTTTAGATGTAGGCTATAAACTTCAAGGGATACACTACTACTCATCTAGAGCAGAGAAACAAGAAGGAGAAGAAAAAAGAAAAAGTCTTCTTTTTGAGATATCAAGAACAGATCTTTGGCATGGACCATATTTTAATATAAACATTTCTTACTAAAAAATGATATAATTATGGCTTTATTTTAGGAGAGTGTATGGAAAAACTTATAAGAGATCTGGGAGTTAAAAAAGTTTCTTTAATCGTTTGGTTTTTTATTTTTTTGGTTATTTCTTTTTTCAATAGTTTCACGTCATTTTTTATTTTAGAAACTGTTAGTTATAGCTTTATATTTGTTTCTTCTGCACTTTCGGGGATGTTTTTTATTATATTTATTCCTTCTTTATTAAGTGCTATTGAAGGGAAAATTAAAGCAGAAGCAAGGGCAAAGGAGTTTCTTTCTCTTGATATGACAACAGGCTTTATAAACAAACAGTTTTTTCTTTCCCAGTTAAAAAGAGAGGTTAGTTCTGCAAAACGATATGATAGTCCTTTCTCTTTAATGATGGTAGAAATTAACAACTACGATTCAATCGTTGAAAAACATGGAAGAAATACAATAGAACACGTTTTAAAAGAGTGTGGAAAACGTATTGAAAAACAAGTTCGTGACAGTGATGTAATTGGAAAGTACGATACAAAACACTTTGGAGTGATTCTTTCCCATGCAAAAGATGAGTCTTTAGAAATTATTGAAAAAAGACTAAAAAAAGAGCTTGAAGAGTCACCGGTTATGTTTAAAGATAAGATCTTCGTAGAGACTAAAATTGTAATGAAAGAGTTTGATAAAGAGATAGATGTTGACAGTGATAGCTATCTTAATAGAGTTGAAAAACTACTGTGATTATTGAGTTCTATCAAAAATATATATCTCCACTATCCCAACCAAATTGCCGTTTTTATCCTACTTGTTCTGAGTATGGAAAATGGCAATTTGACGTAAATCCCTATCCTATAGCTTTGTGGAATACAACAATTAGAATTTTAAGATGTAACAAACTCTTCCCTGGAGGAATTGACTACCCTATTGGAAAATGCCCTATAGAATTTGCCTATGGAAAAAAAATAGATGTCAAATATTGGTATGTTCCACAAAAAAATAAAAAGTGTTTTGTGATTAAGAGGTTGGGTTAGTTTAGATAGAGTGAATTCTTCTTATAAATATATAGCTTAAAGTCATAATATAAAAACATAAAAATCTTTTTCAGTTTAAATTGAATACAATTCTCAACTATTTAATTATGATTCTAATAATCATTATTTAGGAGTTTGTATGAATATGGCTTAATTAAAAAAATTGGCTCCTGAGAGTTTAGTTTTTTCTGTAATTCAGCAGGTAGTCATCCACGATTTTCAACTTCAAACTTTTAGATAAACCTCTGTGAATTTTGATTAAGATTTTAAAAGGAGAGAATACACCACCTTCTAAGGAGTTAGTCGTATTTGCAATAGATAAATCTTTGTATTTTTTGTAAGTAAAAAGATAGGGTAAATTTCTTCTCAGGCTTCTATGTGCTGCTACCAGTTTTTTATGAGTAAAAGAGACCTTTCCAGATTCGGGATGGATAGTAGTTTCATCTAAAAAGTCCTTGTATTTTATATTCCAAACATCAAGAGATTTGGTAAATTTTTCTTCATTGCTGTATTTTAATCTTGTAAGGATCTTTTTGAGTTTTTGAGATGCTTCTAGTTTAGGTCTTAGTGTGATATATCGGTTGATAATTCTTTTTTGATGGAAGTGACACATTTGCATAGGATAGTCTTTAAAGACTTTTGTTAAGCCTCTTTTGCCATCTGTGGTCACAGACTGAATCGTATATCCAAGATCTAAAAGTTGTTTGAGTAACTGTTTATAATCTGCAGATCTTTCAGAACTGATATGTTTCCATAAAAGTATCTCTTTGGTATTGTTATCTGGAACACAAGGGTTCCAAGCTTGTCTCTTGTAAACATACTCTTTAAAAATTGATTTTTCTAATTTTTTCGGTCTTCTTTTAGAGCTAAACCAACTGCCACATCCGTGACAAAAATATCTTCTAATTCCATTTCTTATAGCTTTTTTTATTACACATTTTGGACATTTTTTACAGACATTTGTAAATTATCCTTTTTAAACATAGATACTATCTGACTTTGTTGAAGTTTTCAGGAGCCAATTTTTTTAATTAAGCCCATATTTTAAAGATCGAACAGCCTATTGATTATGATTTTGATTTTATATATTAAAGGTAATCACTTTCTCGATAATACTTAAAAAGATAAAAGGGGTTGGATTCTAACTATAACTTCTTATCACTGTTATAGCTATAACTCAAACCTATGATCCTTGGATAATCCGATAATTAGGAGACAGAATACCAATTAAAATATGACAAAACAATTTTATTGCAGAAATAGCAAGAGTATGACTTAAGAAATTGAAGACCTAAGAGTGAATAAAACTGGTATACTGTCTTCTAGTCTTGAGGACTATCTATTTCAAAGATATCCTCCATTGATAG
>JAOXRY010000114.1 GCA_025800305.1 Campylobacterales bacterium
GGAGTTTTATAGCTATAAATTCCAAGTTTTTGATGTAGATAACAGAAAAGTCGTCAAAAAAGTTATTTCAAAACCATCATGGCTTAATTACAATCTAAAAACAGGTGAATTAAGTGGTGTAGCTGAGATTGGTAGTAGAAACTATGTTGAATTATTAGTAGATGATAAAAAAAGCATTATAAAGAAAAGTTTTTTTATCAATGTGACTGGTAGTAAAAAAAATATTAAAGCCTCTAAAAAAGTTCAAAAAGAGCCACTAATAAAAAAAAGTAGTTGGCAACAGATACCAAAAGTTGAAAAAATACAGTTGGAAAGGCACTATTTTGTCCTTAACTCCCAATCAATTGTTTACAGTGATAAAGACAAAACTTCATATGCTCAAAAATGGCCTCTAAATAGGTTAGTAGCTGGTAGTTACGATGGTCAATGGATTAAGGTTACAAAGTATTTAACATCATTAGGCTGGAATAGAGTGAATGGAAGCCGATATATACCTATAGACAATATCCAAAAAGATTACTTTAAATACCAAACTATAAAAGAGGTAGAGGTTAAATCTAAGGCAGGAAAATACTTGACAAAATGGCCTCAAGGAAAAATCTTTTTTGGTAGGAATAAAGAGGGAACTATTCAAGTGAATAAAAGTTTTGAAAATGGAAAGTGGCTTACATATAAAGAGGTAATAAAAGTTTCTAAAGAGTCTAGCAAAGAGATTGAGTAATAAGTGAGTCTATTTAAATATATCTCTTTAGTAGTTTTAGCTTTTATTTTAACTGCTCTACTGTTTGGTGGTATTGTAAACTACTTCTTGACAAAAGATCTTATCTATAACTCAATGAAATCCAATAGTGAGAATCTAACTCTTTCTATTGTAGACTCAATTTCAAAAGATAATTTAACCCTATTTGAAATAGAAGAAACTATTGATTATTACTTTAAAAATGGAAACTTTATCTCTTTAAAAGTCTTTGATAAAGAAGGCTCCTTAATTATTCAACGTGTAAGTAAAGAAAAAAAAGAAGAAAGTAAATATATAGAGTATATCAATCGTCTTGGAGATATTAAAACTATTAAAAATGCTCCTAAAAAAAGCCAACAAGTTGGAAAAGTAGAAAGTGTTTTATATGTTGAAAATCTTGATACATATCTTTTTGCTTTGATGGAATACTCCATAGGTTTCTTTCTTATTTTTATGATTGTTGTTGTTTTTGGTTTAAGATACTTTTCAAAAAAACTACTTTTCTATCTCAGTGAGTTAGAAAGTCAAATGGAACAAGTTAGCAAGAAAAATTTTATTCATAGTATTATAGAACCGAAAGTTACAGAGTTTTTTTCTTTAGTTCATATGTTTGATAAAGTGACAGATACATTTCAAAAAATAGTTTTAGATGAAGAGGAAACTCAAAAAAAATACTACCAACTTCTTTATGTAGATACATCGACAAAGCTTTATAATAGAAAATATTTTATGGAAAATATTTCCAAATATATAGGAGATTCAAGTGTATATGATAGAGGAACCTTTGTCATCATATCTTTTGTTGGAATTGATGAAGCAAAAGAGAAGATAGGCTTTAAAAAACTAGAAAGTCTACTTAATAATATAGGAACTCAGTTAAAAGAGAATACTGAAAATATCGAAGGTATCATGTTGGCACGAATCAATGATAGTGATTTCGCATTTTTAATTCCTGAAATTGGATTTGACTTTTTAAGGGCTTATATTGAAAAGATCTTTAGAAATATTAGAAGACTTTTTAAAGAAGATTTTGAAAAAGATCTCTACTCTTTTATTAGTGCTGGTGTTACAACATATACAAAAGAGGACAATATAGGAAGCCTTTTTTCAAAAGGAGATTATGCACTTTCTTTCGCAAAAAGAAGTGGTTATCATGATATGTTCTATTTAGAAGATGAAGAAAATGTTCTTATTTTTGGAAAAGAGAAATGGAAAGAGATTATTTATCACTCACTTTTTAATGATCAACTAGCTTTAGAAGAAAAGCCAATAAAAGAAGATGAACACATAGTTATGTATGATTATTCACTAGTACTTACTTATGAGGAAAAAAAGTATGGAAGCAATAGCTTTATTCCTGTTCTTGCAAACTTTAATCTTTTAAAAGATATTGATAAGTTTGGATTGGAAGAGTTTTTCAATATTATTGATGAAACAGAAAAAGACAATCTTTTAATTAACATCTCAGAATCTTTTGTGAAAGACACTGTCATGGTTGGATGGTTTAAAGATATGTTTGAAAGTAAAGAAGAGTGTAGAGGTAAAAACCTCTATTTTGAATCAAATTATAATGATATTGTTAGAAATACATTGGTGTATAGAAACTTTATTGAGCTACTGACCCATAGAGGCTTCTTTTTTGGTATTGGAGATTTTTCTATAAATATAGACAGTTATAGCCTACTATCAAGGCTGAAACCATCATATATAAAGATAGATAAAGATGAACTGATAGTTCAAACAGATAAGGAACAGAAAAAGTATCAAGAACTTTTAACAATATGTGATAAATTTAATATAGAGATAATAGCAAAAGGTGTTAAGGGACCAAGAGATGTTAGTAGACTTAATAAGGCAGGATCTTTTAAATATATTAACTAAGAGATTTTATATATTTTTTTTCTCTCTTTAGAAGATGGGATTTTAAGAATTTTTCTGTACTTAGTAATAGTTCTTCTTACCATCTTCATCTTATATTTTTCTGTTACTTTATCTAGAATATCTTGGTCTGTTAGAGGCTCTTTTGTTGGCTCTGTTTTTATTAAAGAAGTGATGAAGTTTTTTATTTCAGAAGAAGAAAGATCTTTTGATACTGCATTTGTAAAAAAATACTTCAGAGAGAAAACACCTCTTTCACATTTAATATACTTATTTGCCACAGCACGGCTAATTGTAGATTCTTCAAAACCAATTTCTTCAGCTACATCTGCCATTGTTAGAGGTTTTAATTCACTTCCTATAAAAAATCCAATTTGCTTTTCTACGATAATTAGAATAAGTTTATACAAAGTTGATTTTCTAAGTTCCAAAAGATTAACTAAGTTTCTTGCCTCTTTTAATTTCTCTTTTAGTTCATTACTATCTGTTTTAAATGGATCTCTAACGGTAATATCAGGATAGTATCTATTATTGATTTTTAGAGAAATATCATCACCAACTTCTACAAAAAAATCTGGAATTATATTTGGATTCTCCCTTAGATAGCAAACTGCAGGAGGAGAATTGAGTTTTTTTATAAGGTTTTTACTCTCTTCAAATCGATGGTGTTTGTAGTATTTATCTATCTTTTTTAAGTTACTAACCACCTTTTTTGTAAATTCATTAAGTTCATCATCAATGTCGTAATTTAAAAGTTGAAATAAAAAAGACTCTTCTAGATCTTTAGCTCCAACTCCGTTAGGCTCTAAGTAAGCAAATCTTTGTCTAATACTCTCTACAAATTCTTTGGTGGTATTACAATCAATAGCAATTTCTTCAATATTCCCTTCAAAGTAACCTTCATAGTTGATATTTTCAATAATTGAAAAGGCAACCTTTTCAGAATTTGGTGTGGGAAAAAGAGGACCATTTATCTGTTTTGTAAGTTTATTGTAAAGAGACTCATCTCTTGCTATCATACTTTCAATAAAGCCCTTACTATCTAAAGATGAATCTGAATGGGCAGAATTATATGAAGGTTCATAAGTCGAGCTAACTTTTAAAAAAGGATTTTCATAACTATGCTCTTTGAAAAGATGTTCTAATTCTTGTAAAGGTGATTGAAGCAATGGTAACCACAATTTTAATGATAATTGTAGACTTTGTTTTTGTTTTGTATAAAATTTAAAGTTATTTGACATAATTTATAGTATAACTGATTATTGTATGTTTTTTAGTCTTTAATTGTATAAAAAATAGTCAATAGATATAAAAAAAGTGTCCCAAAGTAGGGACACTGAAAGTGTTGATTAATATTTTAATCGAACTAAACCGTTAGGTTTAATAATTTTCATTTGACATGAAAGTCTAGAAGTTGGAGTACAAGTACCAGAACAAACCTCTTTTAGCACCTTCACTTCTTTCTCAGTTTTCTCTGATAAAAACTCCATCCCTTGTTCAACATCTACAACACAAGTACCACACTCACCATCTCTACATCCAAATGGAAGTGCAGAGCCGCTAGCCTCTACGATATCTTGAATCGTACTACCTTCTTTTACATTAATTGCAAGAAAGTCATTTACAATCTCTACTCTTGTTGTCATCTAATTATCCTTTATATGGTTTTATTAATACGTCACCCTTAATTAGCATCATTGGTGCGATTCTTATTTTTGGGCTTACTGTAAACTGTTGGCACTGTTCAGCTTCTTCTTCAGTTATAGCTCCAAGTTCAACTAGAAGATCTAACTCTTCATCTTCCATGTAACTTGTAGGTTCTTCGTCAGCGATGTGTTCAACACTTACAAGACACTTCTTATATTTTCCGCCTTTACAGCTCTCCATTGGAATCCCCTTGTCACTTGCCAGTCTTACAAGTGGCTCACCAATTTTCCCATCATAGATGCCATCTGTTTTCTCATCGAAATGCATAAAAATAACTTTTGCCATTTTTCTCTTCTCCTTTTTTTAAGATTGATTTTTATTTTTTTCACGGTCTTCAAGCTTTTTCTTGAAAAGCGGTGACATAGTTGTATTTTCATCACAACCATCATCTAAAGCTTTTAGTTCATGCTCTCTACAACCAAGAATTTCCACTTCCATATCCGTATCAAGGAAATGGACTTCATAAACTCTAATGACTTGTAAAAACTCGCCCATAGACTTTATGTAGCCCACAGACCCCTTTGCCATCATCAAAGTTCCTATTGGACTGTGTGGATATGTCCCGTCATTGACAACATCTTCTAAAAGCTCAACTTTTTGCCCTGTTTTGTACTTTGCTTCTTCCTCATCTCTTCCAGACCTTGATGCTGTCACGCTGTCGTGAAGCTCAACATTAGAATCGAATTGGAACTCTTTAGCAGCCACAACTATTTCCTGGCTTAGGAGTACAGCTCGAACATCCACTTACTTTTCCATTTTTGAACATGTCCCAAACATCAGCAGCACTTGGAGCGTAACCACCCTCAAAGTTTTTATAAACTTTTAAGAGGGAAAATTTTAGAAAGTCCAGTAACTTGCTCTCTTCATTTTTTAACTGTTCAAAACCTTTCTTAATCATCGCTCCATACTCTCTTAGGATATGGAATCTCTTTACATTTACGATTCTCTCGTCATATTCAATATCAAAGAAGTTTAGATAATCCTCTGCATATTTAAGTTTGTAAAATTCATCTATAGTAAGTGTTTTCATTATTTACTCCTTTCTTGAACAAGTTCGCGAAGGGACTCTTCGGCAGAGTGCCCTCGCAGCCTTGCTGCTCTTATGTTACTTTTTATGCCAACTCAGTTTTAAGTTGTCCAATCCACTTTTCAATTCTCTCATCTGTTTTATCAGACTCGTTGTGTTCATCAATTCCAAGACCACAAAACTGTCCGTCAATTTCAGCTAAAGAAAATTCATATTTATAATCATCTTTTGAGATTGCACCAACTGCTTTTGCTCCAGCACCTGTAAAAGTTTTGTGTAGTTTTCCTAGAGCAGAACAAAAATGCTCACCGTGTTTCTTACAGTCACCAGCACCGAAAAATGCAACAGTTTTTCCACTAAAGTCAAAATCTTCATCTTCAATTTCTAAAACTGGATCAACCCATGAGTGGTGAAGATCTCCTTGACCCCAAGTTGAGCTTCCTAAAAATAAAACGTCATACTCTTCAAGGAGTTGCTCTTCTACATCATCAAAGTCCTCTTCCATATTGATTACATCATCTTCTTCAACCTCAAAAGCTTCTGCCAATGCGTCAGCTATCTTCATTGATGTTCCACCAGCTGTTCCTACAAATATTCCTATTTTCATTATTTATATCTCCTTTCATTTAAGCAAAGCTCAGATGAAATTCCTCTCACTAAAGCTACATCACTTTGTGATGAGAATTTCATTTGATTCTTTTTCATTTTTTGTAATCTTCATAAATTTTAATTGCACTAGAGAGCATCTTATCTCCCTCTTCAACAAGTTTTTCATATGTTCTAAAAGAGAATCTATGGGCATCTTTAAAGAACTTATTCACAATCACAATTTTGTCTGCTAAAACCACAGATCTACCAAATCCTTCATGGCTCATCTCCATTACAACAGAACACATCACACCAGTCTTTTTTTCAAATGCTAAAGCTAATGCTTGATAGATAAGTCTGATATCTTGAATCTGCATCTCATCAATGTCTGCAATTACAGGGATGTTTTTCAGATCTTCTTTTGATTTAACATACTTCTCAGCTAAGATCTCTTCGTCACTTTTATTTACCCAAGTTCCAAATTGATCTAAGGCTCTTACTTGTCCAATAAGAGTTTCAATAAACATACTCATAACTACTTCCTTTTCTCCAAGATCTTCTTAATAAACGGAGGTGGATTTTCATTGAGCATAGTGACAAGTTTTTTACTCTCATCTTCAATTGAAACAACCTCTTTGTATTTGATAGGAAAAATTCCTCTATTGATTATTTTTGCGGCAGCTGTAGGACCTATATTGATAAAATAGACGATGTCACAATCTTGTATTAAGTCTATTGTTTTATCTGTATCTTTCTCATTGATTCCAATTTTTTCAACAACAGTTGCACCACCAACTCCTACATCATAAATATTAAATTGTTTAGCACTGCCAAAGTGTGCATCGATGTTTTTATTGTCGTTTGTTGCAAAGGCAACTTTTAATGTAGAGCTCATAACACCCTCCTGAAAATTAATTACTTTATATGTTTTCAGAAAGTGTTCCTTAGAAGTTTTTATGAGTTTTTTTCTTTGATAAAATAGACAAGATCCCTATCCATAGTAGTTAAGTGGAGATCAAACCAATAAGGAAGTTTTTGGGTGTAGTAAGACTTTAAGATCTTTTGTCCAAAAATTGAGTGGGAGTTTTTTAGGAAGTATTCCATTTCTTTTAAAACTTTATTATGCTCATCTTTGTGCTCTTTAAATCTTGGATATTTATAAAGATCCATCAATTTTTCTTCCTCACTAAAATGTCTTTTTGTCTGCTCTAAAAGTTTAGTAATTACATTTTTGTAGGATTTATAGTTATTCTCTTCAACACTGTTGTAGATCTCAATAAACTCTTTATGGAGATCATCCATGATTTCAAAGTTTAAAAGGTGTTTATCTGTAAGAAATTCCATTTTTAGAGACCCTCAATTTTGTTAGCCACTTCAAAAAGAAAATAACAACTCCCTTCATAAAGGGTGTCATTTTTCATCTGGTTCCCTACCATCTCATAGTTTGGAAAACCTCTTACAACCAAAGCCTTTTTATATTTATGTGTAAGTCTCTCTCCATGAAAGTTACTAATTAGTAGATCTGAATCTTCAAGAAGATTCTCAACATCTTCAAAGTCACCAACAATTATATTGTCACAAGGAAGATTGTTTAGTGCAGAACTCTTATTTGGAGTAACAACAGCTTTTATATTTATCCCAGCCTCTTTTAGTGGAGTCGCAATAGATAGAATCTGATCTGGTTCTGTTGCAATAACAACATCTTTCCCACCAAGGGCAAACTGTGTATCTAAAAGAGCATCTTGAAGTCTCTTTCTCCATCTAACAATTGTAGGATGTGGTTTTGAAATCTCTTTAAAATCCATTAAAGCTTTATAGAACTTATCAGCTTTTAAAAGACCACTTATCGTGTCAAAATGAAAATGGGTTGTTTGCTGATTTTTCTCTTTGAGAACCTCTCCACACTTTTCTACAGAATCTCCAATTGTTATAACTACAGCAGAATCTCCAAGATTTCTAATTTCATCAACACTTATTCCTCCACTACTTAATGCTCCTTGTTTTACTCCAAGATGACCATCAAGAGATTCACTGAGATCTGGAAGAGCAAAAGTCTTAAAACCAAATAAAGAGATCTGCTCTTTTATCTTTTCCACCTCAATAGGAGTAAGATTAACATTGGGAATTAAAAGAGCTTTTTTACTATCAGTCTCTTTTTTTGACTCTACTAACTGCTCAATAATAGCTTCAATACTTTTTGCAAAACCACTTTCCAGACCACCTTCAAAATCAGGAGTATGAACATAAGTCATCAACTGCTTATCTTTTAAAAGATAAGTAGCTCCTTTGATATCATCACCTTTGGTTTCTGTCATCCCTGTTGTAAAAAGCCCTACAAGATCAGGTTTTACTTTTTTTGTAATGTTTTTAACAGCCTCAGAAATAGAGTAGTCTCCGCCATCAATAACAGCTGTAATATCATTAACAGCAGTTGTTTGAATAGCAATAGGATCACTAAAGTGTCTTGTAAAAAACACCTTTGAAAATGAAGCACACCCTTGTGCCCCATGCATTAATGGCATACAGTTTTTAATCCCAAGAAAGCATAAAAGTGCTCCCATTGGTTGAGATAGTTTCAGTGGATTTATTTGAAGTGGTTTACTCATGATAAAACCTTAAGAGTTTTATCTATGAATATTCAGAAAGTATTCCTTTTCTACCTTATCTAAAATTGTTCTAATATTTAGTATTATTTGAATAGTTGTTTTAATAGGAGTAGTTAGAAAGTTATGACAAATGAAAGTATGAATAATATATTAAATAAGATAAATAAAAATGAACTTTTCTCATATGCTTTAAGAGGTATAAATGATAAAGTAGACCTAATTAACTTTAATGATGAATACGGATATGAACCGAATACTATGAATTTTTATGATTATTTTTTACTTAAAAATCAATTTTCTGAATCAGATCAAAAGTATGTTGGCATAATTCTTGATATGGGGTATCATGATTTACATATTTATATATTAGAAAACTATAGAGGTAAAGGTTATTTGCAAAGTACATTAAATCAGACAATATTACCATTTCTTTCATATTATAAAGAGAGAGAAATTCAAGAACTAACATTTAATTCAATTGATGTAAAAAGATATATGATTAATGAGTTCGGATTTATTGATACAGGAGAATTGTCTGTTCGGAAAAATCTTATGGATAAAGATGTAGTTGAGTATAGTGAAGAAAATGAAAAAGCGATAGATTTTACATTTACAGAAACAGAGAAGTTGAGAAAAGATCTTAATGAAACAATTTATAGACTAAAGATGATTAATAGACAATTGACTTTTAAGAAAGAGGACAGTTTTGAATACTATGACTCAAATATTGATAAAGTTTATTGGGAACTTAAAGACCTTATGGATGGTTTATAGGAGTAATACATCGTTCAGTAAATATTTACTTTTTCAAAAATCCAACCTTCCCATCAGTATCAGTAGTTCCTTTTTCTAAAAGTTGATTTAAAACTTAAATTATTTGTTTATCAGTATTTTCTAAAGATTCAATTCTTTTTGCTAATTCTTCATGGGTTAGTGCATATTTTCACATTTCAACAAAAGCCCTCATTATTCCAATACTAACATCAATAGCTATAGCACTTTTTAAAATAGCACTAAGCATGGAGATACCTTGTTCTGTAAAAGCATAGGGTTGTCTTCTTATTCCCATTTTTTCTTTATTGGAGGTCACAAATTGTGACCTCCAATTTTCTAACTCTTCTTTTGTAAGTTGGAACATAAAATCTTCAGGAAATCTTTTGATATTTCTTTTTACAGCTTGGTTAAAAACTTTTGTTTCTACACCATATAAATCTGCTAGATCTCTATCCATCATAACTTTTAGTCCACGTATTGTGTAGATCTTTGTCTGAACTTTATCTTGTAAGATAACTTCCATAACTGTTCCTAATTTTTTAGAAACTATTGTATGAAAATGAAGAAATAATTGATAAATATATTGCAAATTGTAATGTTGTTATACTATTCCCAAGGAGCTTTCTCTCCTACAACTTTAAAAACATCATTTTGTACAGCAGAACAAACATCTTTTGCCAGATTAGTAAGTCCACCATACGCTCCATAACTGACCTTTTTCTCTTGATTTACATCCACAAAGGCTATTTTCTTTTTTATTGCTGTATAGAGACTTCTTCCACCAGCTAATAAGATATCTACCCCATGTTCATCAATTAATTTTCCTTGTTCATTGGCAGGAACTTTCATGAGAATAGGAACATACTGCTTAGCAATCTCAATATCTTCTAATGTAGCTTTTCTAATGCTGGTTGCAACAACCTCAATTCCAATATCTTGCAAGGCTGAAGCTATTGACCAAGACTTATTCCCACCAGTATTTAAAATCGCTTTTTTACCATTTAATATTTTTCTATATGGGATAAGAGCCTTTTCAAGTTTTGCTTCTTCCTCAGCGATAATTTCTTCAGCTTTTTTGCTAAGTTCCTCGTCTCCAAAAGCATTGACAATAGATCTAATGGCATTACTTGTATCTCTTTTTCCATAAAAAGATACTGAAACATAAGGGATGTTATATCTCTCTTGCATCTTTCTTGTAAGAGTTACCAGTGACTTAGCGCAGACAATTACATTCAGCTTTGCCGTATGTGCAACTTGAATATCCTCCAGCCTTCCATCACCTGCTAAAGTTGAAACAACTTTGATCCCAATTTTTTCTAAAATAGGAGTATATTGCCACATATCTCCAGTAACGTTATATTCTCCAATTAGGTTTATTCCATAAGGATGGATCTCTTCTGGCTCTCTTGTTCCTATTAATTGGTCTAAAATAGCTTCTCCACCAATTCTAGATCCTAAGTTTTTACTGGCAGCAAATCCAGGAGAGTGGATTACAACCATAGGGATCTTATGTTTCTCTTCCATTCTTTTGGCGATGTTATCCATATCATCACCAATCATCGCTGTTACACAAGTCTCGTAGATAAAGATACCTTTTGGATTTTTTTCTTTTACAATATACTCTATAGATTCTTCTAGCTTTTTATGACCACCAAAGATGATGTCATTGGTCGTTACATCTGTACAGTAACCAAGAAGGGTATTATTCTCTCCCTCCCAGCTTGTAGGAGTGGCTCTTGTCTCCCAAGAAGCCCCTTGACAGGTTGCAGGAGCATGGACAAGATGAACAACGTCAGCATATGGAAATAGGGCAATCTGAGCCCCTTCAAAAGCACAACCACCAGTTGTAGCTCCTGGTTTTGGTTTATCACAGCTTGATTTTTTCTTGTCATTGTGTGAACAAGCTGATTCGTTTAATAATTCTTTTATCTGCTTTCTATTTACCATTGTCTCTTCCTAATCATTATTAATAAAAGATATTCAGAAACTGTTCCCTAAGTGTAAAGGAACACTTTCTGAATTACAAAAATGTAGATGTATATTGAAGGATATAACAATGTTAGCGATACCACTAGATACTAAAGAGTCGACAACTATTTCAAAACTATATGGGAAAGCTCCATATTTCGCATTATTAAATAAAGAGACTGGAAATTTTTCAGTAATAGAAAATGAAGTTGTTGGAAAAGGTCCTAAAAGTGCAGGATTCTTAAAAGAAAAAGGTGCTGATTCAACAGTTTATTTCCATATGGGTGAGGGTGTTTATAAAACATTTGCCAAAGAGTCAATGAGTGTATTTACTGTAAGAGAAACATTTATGAGTATTGATGAGATCTATAGAGATTTTGGAAAGTTTCAAGAAGTTGATGACTCTAACTGTAAAGAGTTATTGATTCCTGGTGATCCAGGTGAGACTTGTAAGTGTGGGTGTAACGGTTAATGGTTGAAGAGGTTAAGGATAGGTATATCACCTTTAATAATATTGACTGTTATGAGAATGCAGCTCTTGTTTTAGATTCGATGATAGAACTATTTGAAAAACAACCAGAGTCAAAGAATCAACTTTGGCAGAAGTTTATGGAGAAGATTCCAGAAAACTATCGTGAAGAGTTTGCCAAAGGTGAAGAGAAAGATACTCTTTATTTAGTGTGTGCAAATGTTTTTTATATCTCAGATCTCTTTGAAGAGTATGACTTTGATAAAGGAATCGAGGTTTTAGACCAAGTTGAATTGGAGTGTTGTTGATGAACCATAGAGATAAAGAAGCACTAAATGCTTATAAAATAAAAGATTATCAAACTGCTATAGAAATCTGGGAAGAAGAAGCAAAATGTCAAAACCATCAAGCAATGGCAAATCTTGGGATTGTTTATTTAAAAGGTGAAGGTGTTCCTAAAGATCTAGCAAAAGCAAAGTATTGGTTTGAAGAGGCTAGTAAATATGACAATGATTCAGCAAATTACAATCTTGCTCTTATGTATCAAACAAAAATAGGAGTAGAAGAGGATGTACCTAAAGCTATAGAGTATTTTAGAAGAGCGGTTAAGCAAAACCATACAGGAGCTAATTTTAGACTAGGGATTTTACTACTTCAAGATAGAACAAACCCAGAACAAGTAAAAGAGGGGTTTAACTGTATACTTACTGCTGGAAAAAATGGACACCCGATGGCAAGAGCTCAAATAGGTGGAATTGATAAACCTATAAAAAAGACAACAGATCTTAATGAAGACTTCAGATCTAAAAGTAACAAAATACAGTTAGAAATTATTGAAGATGCTCTTTCTAGGTATGTAAGACCAATGCTTATCCAAGATGGTGGGAATATTATGATGATTGATTATATTGAGGAACCTATGGAAATAAGACTTGCCTATCAAGGAAACTGTGCAGGGTGTTCTATGGCATCAACTACAACTTATGATCTGATTCAAGATACGATGACTCAAGTAATTGATGAAGGCATAAGGTTATACATAATATGAAATATTTTCTTGATATATGGAATAAGTGGATAGAAAAATTATGGGATAAAATATTTGGTGATTTTTCTATTTTTAGTAGGAGTAATTTATGATTAAAATAGCTATAGCCTCAACTGATGGCATAAATGTAAATCAACACTTTGGATGGTGTCAGGCTTTTTATATTTATCAAGTTACAAAGAGTAGTTTTTCTCATATAAAAACTATCGACTCATCAGAAGAAAAAGATACAGAGGGAGATAAATTAGAGTACAAAATCTCATGTCTTGATAATAGTGATATTGTCTATGTTACACAAATTGGGCCAAAAGCTGCAGGTATGGTGCAGAATGCAGGAATCTATCCTATGAAATCTTTCATGGATGAAGAACCAATAGAAAAAGTACTAATGGCAATACAGAAAATGATGAATACACCGCCACTTTGGCTTAAACGTATAATGGTTCAAAAGGTCAATAATGAGTAAATTTCTCAGCAAAGCTGAAGCTTCAGTGAGAGGAATTTATTAGGATTTTTAATCCTGATAAAGGAGATATAATATGGATGCTGTAATGATAAAAAAAGACATCTACTATATTGGAGTAGAAGATCCAGATATTAGAACCTTTGATATCATTATGAAGACTGCAAATGGGACAACATATAATTCTTATCTTTTAAAAACAGAAGAGGGTGTTGTTATTTTTGATACTGTAAAAGAAGAATTTAAAGAGATCTTTTTTCAAAAGATTGAGTCTTTATGTAAATATGAAGATATAAAATATATCGTAGTCCATCATCTAGAACCAGATCACAGTGGAGCTTTACCAGAGTTAACAAAAAAAGCTCCAGAAGCAAAAGTTCTTATCTCTCCTCAGGCTGGGACAATGCTCAAAGTAATAACTCAGAATGAAACAATCAATTTTGAAACAGTTTGGACAAACAAAGATCTAAAGCTAGGAAACAAAACAATAAAGTTTTTATCTACACCGAATCTTCATTGGCCAGAGACGATTAGTAGCTATCTTGAAGAAGATAAGATCTTATTTAGTGGTGATGTCTTTGGAAGTCACTATTTTGACAGTAGACTTTTTGATGATTTTGTTGGAGATTTTGACTACGCTTTTAAATACTACTATGATCATATTATGAGACCATTTAAGTCAGATGTTTTAAACGCATTAAAGCTCTACGAAAAGTATGAAATAAAAATAGTTGCACCACTTCACGGACCAATCATAAGAGAAAATCCTGAGAAATATGTAGAACTATACAAAACATGGAGCAGTAAAGTTGACAGACTCCATGGGAAAAAAGTTGTTTCAATTTTCTATGTAACAAGCTATAAAAACACAAAAGACATGGCTCACTCTATCTATGATGGAATTGAATCACATGAAAATTTAATTGCAAATATCTATGACCTAACAGCTCTAGATGAACAAAATATGCTGACAATCTTAGAAGAGAGCACAGGAGTCTTAATAGGTGCTCCAACAATTAATGGAGACGTTCCAAAAAATGTTTGGGATCTGCTCAGCTGCATGATGCTATTGGAGAAAAAAGGAAAGGTAGGTGGATGCTTTGGAAGTTATGGTTGGAGTGGTGAGGCTGTCAATATGATCCAGCATCGTTTAAAAGCTCTTAACTTTAGAGTTCCACTAGAACCAATTAAAATTAAACTAATCCCAAATAAAACAGAACTGTTGGATTGCTACAATTTTGGCAAAGAGTTTGGTGAAGTGGTTAATG
>JAOXRY010000115.1 GCA_025800305.1 Campylobacterales bacterium
GGTACGTCTACTCTATCTGCCCATACTTGTAGTTGATCAATAGCAGCAGCTCTAAAAGTATCTGCGGCTCCTAATACTACTTTCAATCCTTTTTTCTTGAATTGAGAAGCTAGTTTTCCAATGGTCGTTGTTTTTCCTACCCCATTAACTCCTACCACCATTAAAACGTATGGCTTTTTATCTTCCGGTATAGAAAAATCGGTTTCATCTCCTACATTGGTTTCAGATAATAACCCGGCGATCTCTTCTCGTAAAATACTGTTGAGCTCTGTAGTTCCTAAATATTTGTCTTTAGCCACACGTTCTTCAATACGTTCTATGACCTTTAAGGTAGTTTCTACACCAACATCAGAAGTTACCAAAACCTCTTCTAAATTATCTAAAACATCATCATCAACCTTAGATTTCCCGGCTACTGCTTTCGACAGTTTGGAGAAAAAGCTGTTTTTGGTTTTTTCCAACCCTTTGTCTAAGGTTTCTTTTTTCTCTTTTGAAAATATCTTTTTAAAAAAACTCATGCTTATCTTTTATAGTCGGATACTATATGTTAAAAATCGTACCATTTGTGCAGAACAGTCAATTTGTCATTTCACAACTTTTGCTGCTCCACTATTCTTTATGGTCTTGTTCAAAAATACAGTTTTTTAACACATAAAAAAAGCTACTTCCAACGGAAAGTAGCTTTTCTCTAAAACTGTAATACAAGAATTACTTCTTTGATAAAAAGTCGTTTACTTGTGTAGGATCCATAATAGCTTCAACAAATGTGTAAGCT
>JAOXRY010000265.1 GCA_025800305.1 Campylobacterales bacterium
GTCCTCTTATATCTATAGTAAATACTCCAAGGAAAGTACAAAAAGCTATTCCATCTTCAAATGGGGCGATAAATGTTTCTCCTGATTATATTGAAGAAGAACAAAAGAAAAAACAAAAAGATCTTACTTTTGAAAAAGATATTCCTTTAAATAAAAAGATGAAAGAGAAAACCACTTCTTTAACTCCTAAAGAGATGAGAAAAGAATTCATTGAAAAAACTCTTTCCAAACTTAAAATGACTAAAAGTAATGCAGGGACACACTCTTTTTATACATTTCCAAGAAAGTCTTTTCCTGGTTACTTTTATATTGTAAGAACAAAAAAAGATGAGTTCTATTTAAGATCTGTCATAAAAATAAAAACAAGTAGCAAACCAAAAAAACTCTACTTAGTTGGTGGACTTCAAGGGTATGAAATTAAACTTGATGGAAAAAATCAATATCTTAGTAATGGCTTCTTTACAAAAGATATTTTGATTAAAGATTCAGAGATAGAAGCCTTTGAGAAAATCTTTTCCAGGGATTTTGTTCAGGCTGTTTATCGTAAAAATGGAAGAAACAAAATGGCTAACTTTACAGAAAATACACAGATTGAAATTCTTTCTATTTTAAACATCTATAAATCCCTTCTTACAGTATATTAATACTAATAAAGTAAAATTCCAAAAAACAACTTGGATTAAATATGATTGATAAAGTATTTGAAAAAGATATAGAAAAACAATTTGAATTTGACGAAAACGTTGCATCAGTTTTCGATGATATGCTTGATAGATCTGTACCTTACTATAAAGAGGTTATTAAACTTATTGGGTTCTATACCTCAACCATGCTAGAAAAAGGAGATCTTGTTGTAGATCTTGGGTGTTCTACTGCCAATACTCTTTTATATATTCACTCTCTAAAAGATGACTTAAATCTTATTGGAATTGATAACTCTGAAGCTATGCTAAAAAAAGCAAAAGAAAAATCTAAGGCATTTGGTGCAGAGATAGAGTTTTATCAAGAGGACATCACAGAATACCTGAAAAAAGGGGTAAAATGTATTTTGTCAAACTATACTTTGCAATTTATTAGACCTTTAGAGAGAGAAAATACTATTAAGAAGATCTTTGACTCATTAACAGAAGGTGGTATATTTTTATTTAGTGAAAAAGTAATATCAGAAGATAAAATACTAACAAAACATATGATTGACAATTATCATAAATACAAACTAGACAATGGTTATAGCCAGTATGAGATCTCAAAAAAAAGAGAAGCTTTGGAAAATGTTCTTATTCCTTATACAGAGAATGAAAACAAAAAAATGATTTTAGACACTGGTTTTTCTCATATTGAGACAATTTTCAAATGGAATAACTTTGCAACATTTTTGGCTATTAAATGACCTTAAAAAAAGAGATTGTAGATCTTTTAAAAGATAAAAAAAACCTCTTAGGATTTTCTTACCAAACAGACTCTACTGCTCTTTTTTATACTCTCTTAAAAAACGATGTTCCTTTTGATATTGCCATGGTTGATTATGGAGTTAGAGAAGAATCAAAGGAAGAAATTAAAGCTGGGAAAAAGCTTTGCAAAAAACACAATAAAAAGTTCTTTTCAAAAGAAGCAGAAAAAATCGAAAAAAATTTCGAAGCAAATGCTAGAAAAATAAGATATGACTTTTTTGAAGAGATAATTAAAGAGAAAAATTATGACAATCTTTTAACCGCTCATCAGCTGAATGATAAATTAGAATGGTTTTTTATGCAGTTTGGCAAAGGCGCGGGAATCTGTGAATTAAAAGGCTTAGATCTTATTAGCGAAAAAAAGAGCTATAAAATCATAAGACCTTTTCTCACCTTTTCAAAAGAAGAAATTGAGAATTTTCTTAAAGAAAACAACTTTCACTATTTTGTGGATCACACAAATCAAGATGAAAAATATAAAAGAAACTTTATCAGATCTAACTTTGCCAATGATTTTATAAAACAGTATAAAGATGGAGTTTTAAAAAGTTTTGAATATATCCAAAAAGATTGTGACTACATTCTAAAAGAGTATAACTATAAAAAAATTAAAGATCTTTATATTTTAAAAGAGAGAGAAGAACTTATTTCAATTAAAGAGATAGAGCTAACTATAAAAAAAATGGGCTATATTTTAAGTAAACCTCAAAAAGATGAGATCTTAAAAACAAAAGACTGTGTTATTGGTGGAGAAATTGCTATATCTTTTCACAATCAAAAGATCTTTATCAATCCATTTATTGAAAATCTCACAATGGATAAAAAATTCAAAGAGCGTTGTAGGGTTTTAAAGATCCCTTCAAAGCTTAGAAAATATATTTATAAAGAGAAGATCAATCCTCAAGAGCTAATCGAAGTTCCACTTTAAATACAGCTCCATGTTCGTCATTAGATACAGTGAGTCTTCCGTCCATACTTTTTTCAATAATCATCTTTGACATATAAAGCCCAATTCCTGTGCCTTTCCCCTCTTCTTTTGTTGTAAAGTATGGGTTAAAAACCTTTTCTTTTATCTCTTCAGGAATACCTCCTCCATTGTCTCTAACCAAAATATATGCTTTTCTATCATCTTTTTCAACATGAATTACAATCTCTTTTTTAATAAGTTCTTCTTTTTCAATAAGAACATCTTTAGCATTGGAAACAAGATTTAAAATTACTTGGGAAAACTCATTTTGATAACCGCTGACAATAACATTACTATCAAACTCTTTTTCAATAAAAATATCATTACTTTTTAGAATATCTTCAACAATACCAATAGAGTTTTTAATAGACTCTACAACATTAAAATTCTCTTTTTTCTTATTAGGCTTAAAAAAGTTTCTAAAATCATCTATTGTTCCTGACATCTTTTCTATGGCTGTTATACCTTGTTCAAAAGAATTTTCCATTTTCTCAGGAGTAAGTCTATCCATTTCGTATAGAGTATTAATTTTGTTTAAAACAAGACTTAAAGCGTTTAAAGGTTGTCTCCACTGATGGGCTATATTTCCAATCATTTCTCCAACAGTAGCCATTTTACTTTGCTGAATTAGTATGGCTTCTTTCTCTTCCTTTTCTGCTTCAAGTTTAATTCTATCGTTGATATTTCTTATAACAATAAAAATAAGGTTTTGATGAACATGATTATTTCTTAACTCAAAACTAACCTCACAAACAATATCATGACCTTTTTTGTGTTTTAATTTTAACAAGAGCAAAAACATATCATGAAGATCTATTCTCTCTAAAATATCTTTTTCTGTAAGTTCCTCATTGGAAGAAAGAATTTCATCAAAAGTGTATTTTTTCATCTCTTCTTGTGTATAGCCTAAGATCTGATGAATGGAACGACTTATCTCTTGGATTTTACTAAAGCTTCTTTTTTCAATAGAAGTGACAATAAAACAGTCAGGAGAGCCATCAAAAAGCATTTTATACTTTTCTTCACTTTCCAATCTACTAGAAATTTCTGTCTCAACATCCTCTTCAAGATGTTTTTTGGCTTGTGAAATTTCATTTATCATATTACTTGGTCTCTTTGTGAAAAAATAAGCCATTACAAGTCCTAAAGGAAATAGTCCCAATAGAATAAAAACACTAAATTGTTTAATATCTTCTTGTTTGTAATTTATTGATTTTCTAGCTTTTAATACTAGACGTAAAACCTCTTCTGTATCATAATTATTAAAAATCACTCTAGAGTGGACACAACCATCATCACAGGTAAAATTACTTCCAATAAGAAGATCTTTTGCTATTTTTGGAAGTTCCTTGTAAAGATTAAAATCTCTTTGTAAATACCTACTCCAATCTTGGGAGAAATCTTTATAAATAATAAATTCTCCATCTTGATCAACCAAATACACATCAAAAGATTTTGACTTTCTCATATTTTCAAGAAGATCATTTAAATTTAGATTGACAATTATCACACCCTTAAATTTATCATCAATATAAATAGGTGTTCCTACTCTAATTGTTCCAACAAAAGGTCTTTCTATTTTTCCATGTTCAATATTTAAATCTAGATTAGAGTACCACTTTTCATAAAGACCTTTTGTTTTTAAAGCTTTAAAATAGTACCTGTCTCCTTTATATTGAAGCTTATCATCTTCAACAATATAAACATCATCAGTCTTACTATTACGATTGATTCTCACAACCTCTTGACCTTTTTCATCAAGATATCTTAATTGGGAAAAGTTTCTGTTAATTAAAACGTTGTATCTTAATAACTGTTTTACCTCATTTACAAGTTGGGTGTTTTTAGGGTTTTTTATAGCACTAATAATCGCTTTTGCTTCAGAAAGTTCTTTAATCACCACACCACTTTGGGTAAGTGTACTTTGAAAGTCTCTAACTTTATTATTCAAATCATAATTTGCAAAAGAGATAAGTTCATCTGCATATATATTTTCAAGTTTTTCATGATAAAAAATCGATGAAACAACCACAATAACAAAACCAAAACCTAAAAAACCAAGACCTAGTTTTGCTCTAAAATTCTTTACTAATTTCATTTAATCTTAAAACCTTTTTCTCTTAGTAACTCTTTTAACTTTTCTTGGACTTTTCCTTGAAGTTCAATATGATTTTCTCCCATACTTCCTCCAACACCTATTCTTTTTTTTAAAAATCCTAGAAGTTCTTTAAGATCTTTTTTGTCAAGATAAAACTCTTTTCCAACTGTTACAACTTTATTTTTTCTTTTCTCTATGGATATTTTTAATTGATGTTCTTGGATTTCTAGTATTTTTTTATCTTTACATTTACAAGAAGATTTATTCTCACCACACTTTTTACAGAGTGAATCAACACTCCAGTCATCTTCAAATTTTGCACCTATTTCAAACATATGCTATTATATCACATATTTTTATGGTGGATTTAAGGAGAGGGTTATGGCAAAAGAACACTCAATGGATATAAGCGGAAAAGTTGACAAACAAGAGCTTAAAAATGCTGTATATCAAGTTGATAAAGAGATAAGCACTAGATATGATTTTAAAGGTATAGAAAAAGATATCAAAGAAGTTGATGGTGGAGTTCTTATTACAACTGATAGCGAAAATAAATGTGATGTAATCTACGATATTTTTGTAAGTAAAGCTGTTAAAAGAGAGATTCCGACAAAAGCCTTTAATAAAGGTGACTACGAAACAATCGGTGGAGGAAAAGTAAAACTTCCTATCACTGTAAATGACTCACTATCATCAGAAGACTCAAAAAAAATCGTTAGTGAAATAAAAGCACTAAAATTAAAAGTAACAGCGTCTATTCAAGGTGAGACTGTAAGAGTTAAGGGAAAAAATATTGATGACCTACAAGCAGTTATGGCAATGGCTAGATCTTTAGAAGAGATTAACACTCCTTTAGTATTTGAAAATTTCAAATAGATAAAAATCTTAGAGCATACTTTTCACATGACTCTAAACTAACTCATTAAGAGCAAGGAAACAGATGAAAAAACGTAAAGCACTGGCACTTTTTAGTGGCGGTCTAGACAGCATGATCGCCTGTCGTATGATGGCAGAACAAGGAATAGAAGTTATAGCACTTCACTTTGATGTAGGACTAACAAAAATTAATGAAGAGAGAATAGAGTTTCTTCATAGTGTTGCAGAACAAGCCCACTCAAAGCTAGAAATTGTAGATATTCATGATCAATTTACAAAAGATGTACTTTTTAATCCTAAATATGGATACGGCAAAGGATTTAATCCTTGTGTTGATTGTCATGGAAATATGTTTAAACAAGCAGGGGATCTTTTAGAAAAATATGATGCAGATTTTCTAATTAGTGGTGAGGTTCTTGGAGAGAGACCTATGAGTCAAAATGCAGGAGCTTTAGATAAAGTATTAAAACTTTCTGGTTATGAAGAGCTGATTGTAAGACCAATGAGTGCAAAACTTTTAGAACCATCAAAGCCAGAATTAAAAGGTTGGGTAGATAGAGAAAAACTTCTAGATATCCAAGGAAGACAAAGAACAAGACAGTTTGAATTAGTTGAAAAATATGGTTTTGTCAACTTTGAAAGTCCAGGTGGAGGTTGTCTTTTAACAGAGAAATTTTTCGCCACAAAAATGGAAGATCTTTTAAAACACGATGACTATGCAAAAGAAGATGCTGTTCTTTTAAAATATGGTAGGCACTTTAGGCTTCCAGATGGAGCTAAACTAGTTCTAGGAAGAGACCATGACGAGAATACAATCTTTAGATCTAGTGATTTTGAAAAGTATTTTAAGATAGAAACTGCTGATGGATTAAAAGGTCCTCTTTCGATTCTTAGTAAGTATGCAACAAAAGAAGATAGTCTATTAGCTACAAAAATTATTCTTACCTACTCTAAAGCAGACAAAGATAAAGAGTATGCAATAGCTATAGGAAATGAAAAGTTTTCCAACCAGTCATTTGATAGTAAGAATGATGTTATAAAATTTCTACTGGGCTAAAGCCACACCAATTGCAAGATCTCTATCATGAGTTATAGAGATCTCCACATTTTCTACGTTGTGAAGTTTTTTTGATTTTTCCAAAAGTTCTACTTTTGGGGCACCTTTTGGTGTTTTGTAGATTTTCATATCAAAGAAAGAAAGCTCTTTTCCAATACCACAACCAAGTGCCTTTGAAACAGCTTCTTTTACAGCCCAAAATCCAGCAGCTGTTTTAGGAGACTTTACAAGAGCAATTTCTTCTGGAGACAAAAACCTCTTTAAGGCTTTATCTCCAAATTTTTCCATAAATTGTTCAATACGAGGAATTGATATAACATCAATTCCCATACCCTTGATCACTGAACAACAAACTTTGTAAAATATACGTTGACAACTTCTCCATCAACTAGCTTGGCATTTAAATTACCAATAATCTCTTCTTTTAGTCTCATTTTCCCTTGTTCAGTTGAGATCTCTTCATAAGTTTTGGAAGAAAGAGTTCTAATAATAACATCACGTGCTAAAGGCTCTTTACTAATTGCCTCTTCCATTAGTTCATCACCACTAAGTTCAAGTTGCATCTCTGTTTTTAAGTATCTTCTACCATCATTACTAACAAGATTTACAATAAACTGTTTTAGTGGAACAACAGGCCCTAGAGTTGCTTCAACATTTTCTTTAATCTGCTTTGAAACTTGTTTTTGTCCACCAGCAGCAGCAACTTCTTCTGGAGCAGGTTCTTGTTCACCACCCATTACAAGAAGTAAAACAACAATTATAACAATAAGAAGAACAGCAATAGCACCAATGATAATAAGCATCATTGGATTTTTCTTCTTACCTCCTCCCTCTTCTTCTGAGCCCTCTTCCCCTTCGGTTTTTTCTTCTTCATCAGCCATCTATTATCCTTAAAATATTTATTTAGATATCGTTAAATAGTTATTATTTTTTAGCCAAAGATAAGATCTTACTCTCAACAGCACTTAAACTTTCAAAAGGCTTCATAATGTAGTGTCCTGCACCACCACTGTGAGAATTCAGAACTTTATCCAGCGTTGAATAAGCTGTCATCATAACAACAACACTCTCTGGATTAAAGTCTTTTACTTTTTCTAAAACTTCTAGCCCATCAAGCTCTGGCATCATTATGTCAGTCAACACAATATCAGGTTTTTTATTTTTAAGATCTGATATTGCAGATTTTGGATTAGTGTAGCTACTAATTGTAAATTTTCCACTTCTTGATAGTGCTTTTGAAAGCATATCTAGAACTTCTTTCTCATCATCAATAATCATCAAATTTATCATCTATTTTCCTTGTTTATCGTCAAAAAGATCTGAAACTGCTTTATTCATAATCTCTTTTTCTTTCTCTTCTGCTAACTCATCAAGATATTTCATAACCTCATGACTTGCATCTTCAACTTTGTGAGCTCTACTTTCTACCTCTTGTCTTGAACAGTTTACTTTAGAGTTATCTGAACACTCTTTAACAAGAGCATTAGCTTCTGTATGAACATCATCATGTGGCTTATCAATTTTTGGAAATGATGGAAGATGACTATAGTCTGTCTTACCTTTTCCTTCTGTATACCACTTGCCAAGTCTACACTGTGTATGTCCAACAGGATTAAATCTATTTTCTTCACCAAACAGCATTGCATACATATTATTTTTATAAACAACATGGTCAATTTTTGCAAGATTGATAAAAATATAGTTACTAATTTCCATAACTTCATAAACAGTTCTAGCACTTCCTTTATTAAATGACTCTAACTGTCCACCAAAATTATCGATGCTATTTTTTGTCTTATCAACAATCTCATTGATTTTTTCTGTGCTACCTTGGATATCACTTGTCTCTTGTTGCATTGTATTAACAACAATTGCTATCTCTTTTGTGGCTTTTGTTGTTTTTTCAGCAAGTTTTCCAACCTCGTCTGCAACAACAGCAAATCCACGTCCATGCTCTCCAGCTCTTGCTGCTTCTATTGCTGCATTTAGTGAAAGAAGATTTGTTTGATCTGCAATATCTTTAATCAATTCAATAACACCTGTAATTTCCGTACTTCTTTCAACAAGACTAATACTCATATCACTGGCATGACTCATTAAAGAGTGAAGTTCATCCATATCACCAATAACTTCGGAAAGAATTTTCTTTCCTTCATTGGAACCATCAGCCGTCTCTTTAGACTGTTTAATCATAGCATCAAGCTTACCTAACATATCTACGAAAACAGTTTGAGTTTCAGAAAGAGATTGAGTAATACTCTCTTGGTGCATATGGGTCAACTCTTTTGATCCACCTTCAGAAATATTTGTTCTTAACATTGTATATATGGTATAGCCATTAGACAAAGTATCATTTGTTGTTACTGCTTCACAACCTTCAATCATAATTTCATTTTCGTTTTTAATCAACTCTTTAATTAAAACATCGTCATCATACTCATTGGAAGCAACAACTTTATTTTTGAAAAACATTTGATTATTTTTATCAACAACAGCAACTCCTTCGGAAGAGCTATAAGCTGCTATTTCTTTATAAAGCGATACCTCTGCTTCTAATTCAGCTATCTTTTTTTCATATTCTTCACACTGTATAGCTGTGTTTTTGCTAGATGAAAACATATTAATCCTTTAAACTATCAAACTCGATTTTAAAAACTGCACCGCCTTTTTCGTTATAAACGTCTATGGTGCCATTGTTACTATCAACGATGGTCTTAGCAATATTAAGTCCAAGTCCCATCCCTGACGAATTCTCACTCTTTTTTGTACTAACAAAAGAGTCAAAAATTTTGTCAATAACAGTATTATCGACCCCACCGCCATTATCTTTAAACAAGATTCTTACTTTAGAGTCCAATATGTCAATCTCTATTTTTAAGTGTCTTTGACTGTAAGGTTTGTCATTTTTTTCCAACTCATCAAGTGCATTATTTATGATGATAATCCAAACTTGTTCTATTCTTTGAGGTGCAACAAAAGCCATATATTTTTCATGTTCTTGATCTAATTGAAGAGAGAACTCTTGTCCATTGATATAAACAGGTGTAATATGTTTAAATTTTGCATAGAGCATTCGTAGAGCATAAATCACTGTTCTATATAAGTTTGCTTGAACAGGTCTATTTTCAGAAACTCCTGTAGTCTCTCTCATTGTGTTAACAATACTGGCAATTCTTTCTATTCCGCCTTCCATAGTATCCATAGTCTCTAAAATACTACTTCTGTTTTTTTCATCTGTTACAAAATCTTCAATATCCATTCTTAATAGTTCTAAATTACCTTTTATATATGTCAGTGGTGTATTGATTTCGTGAGTTATACTCGCACTTAATTGTCCAATATATGCTAATTTAGAACTGGATAGTTGTTCATTTTTCATCTGTTCAAATTGGGTAATATCTACAAAAGTAATAATCTGATAATCCTTACTACGGATCATCTCATTGGTTACTTTTTTAATACGAACCATATATAATTTATAGGTATCGTTTTCACATATGACTTTTATTTTTTGACTAACAATATTTGAAAGTTGAAATTGATATACAAACTCTTCATAGGTTAAGTTTACAGGCTCTAAGCAGTCATCTCTATCTTCAAAAAGTACTCCACAAAGTTTATATTGATTTTCTTCAAAGATATCTCCAAACTGCTCTTTAAAAGTTTGATTAAACATTACAGGAGAATATGTGTCATCAAGGACAATTTTTAAGTCATCACTATGATTGATAATCCCTTCTAAGTTTCTTTCATATGAAGTTGTAATATTTGTCAAATTATGATGAAGGATTATGTATTCATCAATGCCATCATAGCCATTTTTAATAGGGACAATTGTCATATCTGCAACAAAACTATTTCCATCTTTTGTTTTGTTTTCTAAAACTCCATGATAAATATCACCATTAGAAATAGTGGCCAACATTTTTTGATAATCACTGTCTGGAGTATTAGGGTGTTTTAAGATCTTTTGGCTTTGTCCTATAAGCTCTTCTTTTGTATATCCTGTTACTTGACAAAAGGCTTCGTTAACATCTGTAAAAACCCCTTTTGTATCTGTAACAGAAACAATACTTCCTGCGTCAAGAGCTTTTTTATAGTCTTGTAAAATCTTATCACTTTGCTTATGGCTAATCTCTAATCTTTTTATCTCTCTTAATTTTGTTATAGAATCTAAAAGTTTTCTATTATCAACAGGCTTTACCAAATAGCTATCAACACCATTTTCTATACATTCTAAAAGATTTTCATGGTCACTAAAAGCACTGACAACAACAATAGAAGTTTTTTTATCTCTTTTTCGTATCTCTTTAATCATTGAGATTCCATCAAGCTTTGGCATATTGATATCTGTGATTATAAGATCTGGAGAGTGTTCTGTATAAAGTTTAAGTCCCTCTTCCCCATCACCTGCTTCGTAAACCTTCTCCAAAATACGAGAAAGTCTTCGAACTAAAAACTCTCTTGTAGTCTCATCATCTTCACATACTAAAACACTAAAATCAACCATTGATAACCTTTTTAAAGAGAAAAATTATAACATTAAAAGATTACATTAAGATTGGTTTAAAATTATGAAAAATATAACTCTTTCGCCTATGGAAGAAGCACTAAAAATATCTCTTGATAGTATTGAAAAAACAAAATATGTTGAGTTTGTTTCAATATTTGAAGGTTCAAATAGAGTCTTGGCTGTTGATGTTTATTGTTCCAAGCCACTACCAGCTTTTGATAA
>JAOXRY010000281.1 GCA_025800305.1 Campylobacterales bacterium
CTGTCAGTTCATCACCTTCAAGAATAGCTGATTGTATTGGACTAGCTCCTCTGTATTTAGGTAAGATTGAAGCGTGAAGATTTACACAAGGAGCAATATCTAAAATCTCTCTTGAAAGCAGTTGCCCATAAGCAGCAACAACAATAAAATCTGGCTGTAGATTTTTTAAGATCTTTACATTCTCTTCCTCTTTTAAAACTTCTGGTTGATACACTTCAATATTATTAGCAACTGCTGTTTCTTTCACAATTGGAGGAGTTAAAATCTGCTTTCTTCCCACTTTTTTATCTGGTTGTGTAAATACAGCAGATACATTAAATCTATCATCACCGATAAGTTTTTTTAAGATCTCATCTGCGTAATCTGGTGTTCCCATATAAACAACGTTTAACAAAATAGAGTTCCTTTATAGTTCTCTTGCCCATCAATAAAGTCTTTTGCATGAGACAATTCAAAACCTGTTGTTAAGAACATCTTCTTCCCATTTTTCATAAGAAAATCTGCCGCTTTTAGTTTAGTTACAATTCCACCTGTTGCAAACTCAAAGTTTGGAGTATTCTCTTGTTCTAATTCCTCTTTTGGGATCTCACTGACAACTTTTAAGATCTTAGCATCACTAAACTCTCTTGGGTTTTTATCATAGTATCCATCTATATCAGAAAGGATGATTAGCAGATCTCCACCAAAGTATTCTGTTACTTGAGCTGAAAGAAAATCATTATCTCCACGTAACAGTTCATCAACAACAACACAATCGTTTTCATTAATAATAGGAACAATCTTATTTTCTAAAAGTGTATTAATAGCTGTCTTAGCATTTTCTGAGTGGGCAAAAGACTGAAAATCATCTTTTGTTAGAAGAAGTTGTGCCACATGGATATTGTGCTCTTCAAATTTTTTCCTATATTTTCTTATAAGAACTGTTTGTCCAACAGCGGCCAAAGCTTGTTTATCTGCTGTTGTCTTGTTGCTAAGTGTAGGAACAACAGTATGTCCTGCAGCAACTGCTCCAGAACTAACTAAGATAACTTCATGATTTTGATGGAGATCTTGAAGAAAGTCTACAAGCTTTCCTATTCTCTCTACTGAAAGTTTGTCGTTATCAATTAAAACCGAAGATCCAACTTTAACAACTACTCTCATAACTGAATAAGAACCTTATGAAGCTCGTCAGTAAGCTCTTTTGTATTTGCTTGTGAAACTGATGAAATTGGGATAATGAAGTTGGGTTCTGTTAGATCTTTTCCATACTCTTTTTCATCAATATAGTATGGAAGATTTTGAGAGTTAAAGTTGAAATTTTGATTAGGTGTAATTCCTATCTCTTTAAAAAACTCTTTCATATCAGATTCTAAATCTTCACCGTAATAAGCATCTACTCTTGTAATAGCAACAGCAAAGGCTCTACTACTTAAAACATCAGAGTAATTCACAAGCTCATTCTTTAGGTTTTCATACTGCTCTTTTAGACTTCTATAGTTTGCAGCATCAACCATAAATAGTAATAGTTTAGTTCTCTCAATATGTTTTAAAAACTCCAAACCTAAACCTCTACCGTCACTGGCACCCTCGATAATTCCAGGGATATCAGCCATTACAAAAGAACTATAGTCCTTTAGATCTACAACACCTAGTTTTGGTGTAAGAGTTGTAAACTCATAATTTGCAATTTCTGGTTCTGCTGAACTAACAACAGAAATTAGGGTTGATTTTCCAACATTTGGAAATCCGACAAGTCCAACATCAGCAATAAGTTTTAACTCTAGAATAACTTCTTTTGTAATACCTGGAAGTCCTGGTTGTGCGTAATTAGGTCTTTGATTTGTAGAAGATTTAAATTTTGCATTTCCTGCTCCACCTTTTCCACCTTCTAAAAATTTAACCGTTTGCCCCTCTTCTGTAAGATCTAAAAGAATTTCACCTGTCTCTTTGTCAATAACTTGTGTACCTGGAGGAACTTTTAAAGTAAGGCTTTCACCTTTTTTACCATAACAGTTTCTCTTCTCTCCTGGTCTTCCGTTTTGCGCTCTTTGGGACTTTTGTCCACGAAAATGAGAAAGTGTGTCAGTATTATTATCTATCTCAAATAGAACATCTCCACCTTTTCCGCCGTTACCACCATCTGGTCCACCTTGAAGGATGAATTTTTCTCTATGAAATGAGACTGCCCCTGCTCCACCTTTGCCGGAAGAGAGAGTTAACTCTACTGAATCTATGAACATTTTTTATCTTTGAATATTTAAGGAGGGAGCTTCCCCTAAAAAAGGAGAAGCCAAACTAATTAAGCAGCTGAAGTAACTGAAACTTTTTTTCTATATTTATCTTTTCTACCAAAACTAACAAAACCGTCAGTTAAAGCAAAAAGAGTGTGGTCTTTACCCATACCAACATTATCACCAGGGTGTACTTTTGTACCTCTTTGTCTAATAATGATATTTCCAGCTCTTACAAACTCACCACCAAATTTTTTAACACCTAGTCTTCTACCAGCCGAATCTCTATTATTCTGCGTACTACCTTGACCTTTTTTGTGAGCCATAAACTATCCTTCGATTTTAGTAATTCTAACTCTTGTGAAGTCTCTTCTGAAACCTCTTTTTTGCTTAGAATCTTTTCTTCTTCTTTTTTTGAAGATTACAACTTTAGCGCCTCTACCTTCGTTGATAACTTCACCTACAACTTTAGCACCATCTACTAATGGAGTTCCGATTTTTGCATCTTTACCATTATTAACAGCGATTACTTCTGTAAATTCAACAGCATCTTTAGGTTCTTTACCCATCTTATCGAAAAGAACTACGTCCCCTTCGCTTACTTTATATTGTTTACCGTCTCTTTTTATAACTGCATACATTTGAGCCTCTTTCTTCTACTTATTTAATTAGCCATGTTTTATATTTAAGGGCGTGATAATACCAAAGGTAAGATTAAAATAAATTTAAATTAAATCATTTCACGGTAAAATACGGAAAATTTAATAGGAAAAGTGATGTCAGAGTCTGAAAATACCAATGAAATTGAGATAGGTGAAGGTACTTTTTTGATAACAAGAACAGATCTTAACGGAGCAATCACATATGCAAATGAGGACTTTTGTAGCATAACTGGTTACCAAAGAGAAGATCTCATTGGACAAAATCACAACATCATTAGACACCCTGATATGCCATTGGCAGTTTTTGCAGATCTATGGAAGACAATTAAAAGTAACAAAAAGTGGAAAGGCTTTATAAAAAACAAAACAAAAGATGACAAGTTTTACTGGGTAGAAGCAGAAGTTTCTCCCTTTGTAAAAAATGGACGTCATATTGGCTATAAGTCCATAAGAAAAAGAGCCCCTAAGGAGGTTATTAAACAAGCAGAGATTAAATACTCCAATATTAGAAAAGATGAGACAGGAGAATTTAACTCATGGACTATAGAAAAAGAGAACTACAAAAGATTCGATGCTCTTTCAAAAAAATTAAAACTTTCTAAAAAACAGCTTTTTGAAAAAATGTTAAGTAAATTGGAAAAATAGACAACCTTTCAACTATTTTCTCTTTAAAGGTAAAACAATTCCAAACACACTACCTTTTCCAACTTCAGACTCAATCTGAATATTTCCACCAAGAAGTTCTGTGATACTTTTGGCAACGGTTAAACCTAATCCAGTATCATAGGTATGACTATCAACTGTAGTTTCCGAAAAAGCATCAAAGATCTTTTCTTGTTCCTCTTGAGGAATTCCTATACCATTGTCTTTAATAGCAATTATTACGTTATTTTCATCTTCAAATAAAACAATAGATACTGCTCCTGTACCTGACTCTACAAATCTAACAGCATTATCTGCCAATCCTAAAATAACACTTTTTAACTTCTCTTTATCAGTATGAACTATGTAGTCTTCACCTTCAACTCTTATATCATGATCTATGGCAATACTTTTATTAAAAGAGTTAACAACCAAAGAAGAGACAGACTCTTTAACTAACTCTATAAGATCTACTTTTTCTGACTCCAGTGCCATCTTACCTGCTTCAATTTTCGAAAAATTTTGAATATCTTTTATGAGACTTAATAGGTAGATAGTGTTATGAGAAATCAGGTTAAGGTTTTGACTTTGAACACTATTTGGCTGTCCTATGAAGTTTTGACTTAACTCTGTTGCAGATTCGGCTATTAAACGAAGAGGACTCTCTATTCCATGAGACACTGTTGAAAAGAAATTATTTTTAATTTTCTCACTTTCTGCAAGTCTTGAATTAAGAGACTCTAACTCTGAACTTTGCTTTATCATTAATTTATAAGAAATTCCTGCACTTAACGCAGAACCAAATGCTTGGATATAACCTTCTAAAAACTCTTCATTAAACTCTTTTACTCCACCAAAAACAAGAACCCCAAGCTTCTTTTTATTAAAAACTACAGGAATTGCATAAAACTTGGTAAATAAAAGTTTTCCTACCCCTAAATCTATAGGTTCTAAAGATCCTTCTTCAATATCTTCAATTTTAACCCACTGTTCTGTCTCGATAGCGTGGTTTAAAATACTAAGATCTTTAAAGTCATAGTAGTTACTATCAGTTAAAACTCCACCATTTTGGATTAGTTTCAACTCTCCTTCATTATAAATATAAAATCTACTAAATATTGAGTCTGTAGCTTTACTGATAAACTTCATAGCTTTTCTAACAATTATGTCAACATCAACAGACTGGATCTTTCCAAGGTATTTTGAAAAATCAGAAAGTTGTTTTTTATCTGCCTCTAAAAGCCTATTGTAGTTTTTAATTTCCCTAGAACTTATCTCAAGATCTTGATAAGCTTCCTCCAGCTCTCTGGTTTTTATGGAGATCTTCTCTTCAAGATTCTCTTTGTAATTATTTAACTCATCTGTCCTGTCTTTCAAGATCTGAATCATGTCGTTAAAATCGAACTTCATCTCTTCAAGATAGACATTATCAGCAAAACATTTAATCTCTTCTACACTGTAAATATCTGTTTTTGCTTTTTTTACTGCATTGGAGACTTCTGTAATTACACCTTCATCGATTTTCTGGCAAACCCTTACAAGCTCTAGATTATCATTAATATTTCGACTCATCATTCCAATAATATCTTCAGAAAATATCTCAATATTATTTGGTGTTTTATCTTTATAGATAATATACCTGATAAAATCATTTAATCCCATTTCCAAATTGGCTAAAGATTTGTTCATCTTACTTACAAGGGTAAAAATTGCAACAATCGTTGCAAACGCAACAGCAAAGGTAGTAAAAACCAAAAAGATCAAACTAGCAATAGCTCCTCTTTTATAATCAACAATAGAGGAAAGTAACTTATCTGAGATACTATTATCTATATCTTTTAAAATATCTACTCTTTTTGTCGCTTGACTATTCCATATAGAAGCGTCTATTCCCACACTACTTTTACTTAGCTCCTCCAATGATAAAAGTGCTTCATTGTCAAGGATATTTCTTGTCATAGAGTCTTCAACTCTAACAGATCTTCTTTTTCTTTTTTTAGATTTATCAAGATAGTTTTTATATTCTGTAATTGTTTTAACTAAAGTAGCAATTTTTTGTTTTTCATATTCTGTTACACCATCTATTCTAAGAAACTTATCTGCTAATTTATTTAACTGCTTAAAATTATCATTGGCACGATGAAGATACTTTCTGTCACTACGAACTACATAGTTCTTAAAGTTATGGATAAATCCACCATAACCTAAGACTTCTCTCATCTCAGAGATTATTTCACTTTTTTTCACCCTACTAGAAGCAATAACTTTATATCTTTCAAATTCAGGAAATTTTGAGACAACCATAGAGTTATAAAATCTTCGATGTTCAGTATCTGCAAAAAATTGGAAGTTTTCTATAAAAGCATTTTGTGCAATTGTGATACGTTTAAAACGATTATATTCATCAGCGGTAAATACACCTTTTGAAAAAACATTAAGTAAGAGAGTTTTTTCAGCATAGGCTTTTTCTGTTGCTTTTAAGATGTTTAACTTTGCTACAGAAAGAGTTGAGATCTCATTATCAAGGCTGGTTAAAGTTAAAAACTCAGAAAGAAATATCAACTGTTCTATTTTATTTTCAAAAAAATCCTCAATGGGAAGAACGTTCAATGTGTTATCAAGATCTCCCCTAAACTTGACAAGATCTTTTTTAAAATCAACATATCTTTTTTTAACCTGAGAAAACTCAGCATAGTCTGATTCAACAGCTTTTAAACTTTTCAAAAATACTTGAAGTTTTTTATCTGTATTAGCCCTTTGCTTAGTCAGATCTATTTTGCTATTGTTTATTAATGAGAGTTCTCTCTCTTTTTGAAGTTCAGTAACTAAAGCATTTGCAGGATAAGAGACTTCATATAAAGAGTAGAATTCTTCTACATTAATCCTTTTGTTGTTACTCTCTAAAATCCCTGAAATAGAAAAAATCAAAAACCCAAATACAGGAACAGCAACTGTTAAAAAAAGCTTAGAAGATATACTTAGGTTTTTCATATAGCTTCTCTCTTTCTAGCTTCAAGATATGTCTCTTCTATAGAGATAATCTCTGTTTGAGAGGCTTGTCTTTGTCTAATTTTTATCTTTTCATCTTCTAAAAAAACAATCCAATGGGTCCAATAATATTGTCTATTTCGTTTTCTATTTTTTACAATTTTTTCCCAACGTCCACCATCTTTAACGGTAGAAACCATATCTTCAAAAAGTTTTCTTGGCATATCTCTATCTATTAAAAAAGTAAATTTCTGTCCCTTAACATTTTTCAATTCATATCCAGAGATCTTTATAAAATAGTCATTCACCTCTGATATTACAGCCTCTTCACTCATAATTACTTCTATTAAATAATCGCTTTTTATATCTTTATTAGGTTGTTCTTCCATATGCCACTTTCAAATTTTAGATATAATCATTCCATGCAAAAACCATACTTTTCATATTTTCTAATAATCTTTACACTATTTTTCAATCTATTTGGAAACATTTTTTA
>JAOXRY010000298.1 GCA_025800305.1 Campylobacterales bacterium
GATAAAAGAATAATTGTTTAGCAAAAACATCTAAGATATATCCCAAGTCATCTTTCTATAAAACACATAGAGAGATGACTTTTTTACTTTAATATTTCTTCTACTACTGGCTTCAATTTTTCCTTTGTGAAAAATACAATCCCATTCGTGTTTAGGTGATGATTGTCATAGTACAAAGAAGGGTCTAAAACAGTTTTGGCTGCATTATAATAACTTACATGTTTAAACTCCTTTGTAAATGTTCTAGCCAACTCTAAAGTTTTATTATGCCCTCTCCACTCACCAAAAAGAGCTGGAGGAATTAACAGCAACACCTTACTTTTTCTTTTACCTGCCAATTTAATCACCTCTCTTAACACTTCTTTTGATTTTTCGAACCGCTCAAAGTCTAGTGTCTTTCCACTATAGGCTATGTCTTGTCCTCTTTCTACCTCTTGCATATCTAAAGAGTCCAATTTATCATCCATACTTTCTTTTGTGTAAGGTTCTGTGGACAGCCATGCTGAGTTAAATTTCGATTGCAGAT
>JAOXRY010000305.1 GCA_025800305.1 Campylobacterales bacterium
CATAAAATTGCACAAAACTATGGATTGTCAGCAGGTCATCTGAAGAATTTAAATAATCTTAAAAGCTCAAAGATCTTCCCAGGACAAAAGCTTCTGATAAAAGCTCTCTAAGAGAGGAAAAGAGATAGTAAGAAAGTTTAAAATTTAAACGTTAACACAATTGGAAGATGATCAGAAACATCACTTTTAATGACATTAAGGTCAACAACTTCATACTGATCTTTAATAAAGATATAGTCTAACTTTCGATCTGGATCGTCTGAGGGAAATGTAAACCACTTATTTTGATTTAAAAGATATGATTCCTCTAAAAGAGAATCGTAATAGCTACTGATATTAGAAAAAATTGAATATGTTGAATCATTGAGATAATCTTCTTTTTTCGAAGAAGAAAAGTTACGCTTTTTTGTGGCACAACCTTGAACAGTATTAAAATCTCCTCCAAAAAGATCTATCTCATTTTGTTCTATATATTTTTTTAACTTAGATGCCTGATTCATTCTCGTTTTTTTATGAAAAGCCTCTAAGTGAATATTACCAACAGAAAATATCTTGCCATTTACCTTAATTACTGTTTTTTGAATATAG
>JAOXRY010000308.1 GCA_025800305.1 Campylobacterales bacterium
CTTGGGCACTGAGTGTTCTAAAGTTTGAGAAGGCTCCATAGCTTGTTCTAATTATAAGTTTGGTATTTTCAGCAATTGCTGGAGGAACGAGGGTGAAGTTGTATTTTAATGCTTGAAGATTTTCTAGTTCCCCATTATACGTCTTGGAGTTTTTCAGATTGATATTTAGTTTTTCATAGTGGATTCCATGAAGAATTACTGTTTTGTAGTCTTTAAAAGTATAGACTTTTGGAAAGTTTCCACCAAGTTGATAGTAGTCTGTGGAAAACTCTGTTCCTTTGTCTGAAGTAATTGGTTGGACTCTTTCATAGTCTGTATAAAATAGCTTCATTTTATTAAGTTTTGTTTTTTTCTGTCCAAAAAGGGCAATTGTTACTATTAAAAACAATGTAATTAGTTTCACTATTTTCTTTCTTTTATAGTTTTAGAGAGGCTTTCCAATAAGCCCTTCCACCTCGTAAAGAGATACATCTGTAATCAGGAAGTTTAGATTTGTAAAAATCCAGTCTGGCTTTTGTTGTCTTTCCTGTGTCACAGTAAAAGACAAAGACACTGCCTTTTGGATAATTAGCCAACTCATAAGGGTTGTATGTAAATGTCTCAACTCCATTTATAGGTTTTAAAATTGTATCAACTAAAACAAGTAAAATCCCCTCTTCATCTAGTGTTTTTT
>JAOXRY010000120.1 GCA_025800305.1 Campylobacterales bacterium
ATACAAACAAAAAGATCGTTGCATATGACTTTGGCGCAAAACTAAATATTTTAAATGAGCTAACAGCAGTTGGTTTAGAAACTACTGTTATTCCACACAACACTCCAGCAGAAGATGTTATTAAAAAGTTTGAAGAGGGAGAGATTGGTGGTGTATTCTTATCAAATGGTCCTGGAGATCCTTTAGTTTTAAAAGATGTTGTTGATAATGTGAAAAAGCTAATAGATAAAGATATTCCTATGTTTGGAATCTGTCTTGGTCATCAGATCTTATCTATTGCACATGGATATGACACTTACAAATTGAAGTTTGGACAACATGGTGGAAATCATCCTGTTAAAAACATGAGAACAGGTGCGGTGGAAATTACAGCACAAAATCATAACTATTCAGTTCCAGAATCTATTGAAGAGATTGCTGAGATTACACATGTTAATCTTTTTGACAATACAATAGAAGGTGTTGACTATAAAAACAAACCTATTTTTTCTGTACAACACCACCCAGAGTCAAGTCCTGGTCCACATGAAAGTAGATATATTTTTAAAGAGTTTGCAGACTCTGTAAAGTAGTCATAAGTGCTACCTGCTGAATGGGAAAAGCAAAAGAAGATTCTTCTTGCTTTTCCTCATCAATATTCCGATTGGAAAGATAAACTTTCCAAAATCCAAGAAACCTATAAAGAAATCATCCAAAAAATCTATCCAGATAAAATAGAACTCATTTGTGAAAATATAGAAAATGTAAAAGTCTACTTAGAAGATATAGAAACTTCCCATGTGACTTTTAAAGAGTATAGAACCAATGATACTTGGGTAAGAGATTATGGACAAGTGCTTGATTGTGATTTTACCTTTAATGGTTGGGGTGGAAAGTATGAAGCAGATCTGGATAACTTGATGACTTCTACTTTGTATCCTAAAACTACAAAGGTAGATCTCTGTATTGAAGGTGGTGCTATAGAGGTTGATGGAGAGGGAACTTTTCTTGCAACTTCAAGATCTATACTAGATCCAAAGAGAAATCCAGTTCTTACAAAAGGTGAGATAGAAGACATCTTAGCTAGTAACTTGGGAATAAAAAAGTTTCTCTGGTTGGAGAACGGAGATCTGGAAAATGATGATACAGATTCTCATATTGATATGTTAGCTCGTTTTGTTGATAGTAAGACAATAGTTTATGTAAAGTGTGAAGATAGTGATTACATTTATTATGACTCTTTAAAGAAGATGGAAGAGGAGTTAAAAGGTTTTGGGTACAACCTAGTTCCATTGCCACTGCCAAAGTTTTATGATGAAGATGGCGAAAGAACACCTGCGACTTATACTAACTATCTTATTACCAATACAAAGATTTTAATCCCTGCTTATTCAGTAGAGGAAGACAAAGAGGCTTTTTTGACCTTACAAAAGCTTTTTTCCAATAAAGAGTGTATCCAAATAGACAGTCGTGTTTTGATTAAACAAGGTGGTTCTATCCACTGTGCTTCTATGAATATTTTCTAGTTTTCCCTTTTTCTTAAAATAATCTCCAAAACATATAAAGACTACTAAAATAGTAGAGATTAAATAAAGCCTTTCTAAATAAAGATTAATAAGTATATTAGGGAGAATATTTTAAGTATTCCAATTGATTTACTTGACATTATTTGAAAAAACTACTAAACTTTCATTAACAATTAAAAAAAGGGAGTTAAAAATGGCAATTTTAAATAACATAACAGATGTCATTGGAAATACACCCCTAGTAAGAATTAATAGTAAATCTCTTCTAGCGGGTGCTGAGATTTTAGGTAAGTGTGAGTTTTTAAATCCAACTAGTTCTGTAAAAGACAGAATTTCACTAGCTATGATTGAAACCGCTATAGAAGATGGGAAAATAACTAAAGATACAGTTGTAATAGAGCCAACAAGTGGAAACACAGGAATTGGTTTGGCAGCTGTATGTGCAGCAAAAGGAATCAAATTGATTCTTACAATGCCTGAATCAATGAGTATTGAAAGAAGAAAACTTTTAGCAGCATTAGGAGCTACTTTAGAACTAACTCCAGCGGCAAAAGGGATTCCATGTGCAGTTGCTAAAGCAAAAGAGTTGGCTAAAAGTATAGATAATAGTTTTATTCCTTATCAGTTTGGTAATGAAGCAAACCCAGAAGTTCATAGAAGAACAACAGCCCAAGAAATTTTGAAAGATACAGATGGAGAAGTTGATATTGTCGTTGTTGGCGTTGGTACAGGTGGTTCAATTACTGGGATCTCTGAAGTTTTAAAAAAGACCAATCCAAATTTAAAAGTTGTTGCAGTGGAGCCATTAGACTCTCCTGTCCTTTCAGGAGGAGAACCAGGTCCTCATAAAATTCAAGGAATTGGAGCTGGTTTTGTTCCTGAAATATTAAATACTGAGATCTATGATGAAGTATTTAAAGTTTCCAACGAAGATGCAATTAAAACAGCAAAAGAGTTGGCAGAAAAAGATGGTTTTATTGTTGGAATCTCTTCTGGTTCTAATGTTTATGCTGCTACTGTAATTGGTAGCAGGGAAGAAAACAGAGGTAAAACTATTGTTACTATTTTATGTGATACTGGAGAGAGGTATCTCTCCATGGGTATATACGATTAGGAAAATTGAAATGAGATTAATATATAAAAGCTGGATTCCTTTTACGATGCCATAGGGTACATGGTGGAGACTGTGTGCCCGAATCGAAATAAAGAACAAATTAAATTTAAAATATAAAGAATAAAAGGAAGATACAATGAATAAGGAAACAGTAGCAATTCACCATGGATATGAAAAAGATACACAAGGGA
>JAOXRY010000320.1 GCA_025800305.1 Campylobacterales bacterium
CCAGTTTTTCCAGAGTTGTACATAGCCTTTGCTCCATCAGGATGACCTAAAAAATAAGAGACTTTCCAGCAAGGCTCCCTAGGTTGTGATACTTCAACAATCACCTCACCAATTGTGAATTTATCTCCAATATTTACATTGGATTCATTTAGTCCTGTAACAGAGAAATTTTCACCAAAAACTCCATTGGAAAGTTTTTCAAGATCTAGACTCTCTTGGAAAAACTTGTAGTTATCAACACTGTAAACCATAATGGCCTTTGTCTCTCCTCCGTGATATCTCTTGTCTGTTTGGGTGTCTTTCTCAAAGCCTTCAGCTCCTATATGTTGAGGAAGCAAGGCTTTTGTTTTTACATAAGAGCTTTCAAAAGTTTTCTCTTCTTTTTTATACTCTTTTTTTATTCCTGTCTGAATTGATAGAAGTTTCATGATTGTAAAGGAAATGAGATCTTAAATTCTGCTCCACCATCTTTATTGTATGCTGTTATTTCTCCGTGGATTTCATGGACAATTTGAGAAACCATATAAAGACCAATTCCAGTTCCTTTTTCTCCTTTTGTTGAAAAATAAGACTCAAAAAGTTTGTCGATTGCTTCTTCTTTTATACCTCCACCATTATCTGAAATGGTGATAATTCCTTTTGAGTTTTCTGTATAGCTTTTAACAGTGATATGTCCATCTTGGATCTGATTTTCCACCAAAGCATCTTTTGCATTATTGACAATGTTCATAATAACCTGTTGAAGTTCTGTAGCAATTCCGTGGATTATAAATCCACCTTTTTCAAAGTCTAGTGTTATTTTGTACTTTTTAAGTTGAATTTCTAAGATCTCAACAGCGTCACTTATACTTTCATCAACATTAAAATCTGTTTTCTTTTTGTTTGGATTGAAAAAGTTTCTAAAACCATCGATTGTAGAGGTCATAAACTTGACTTGGGTTCCAATCCTTTGAGTTGCTTCTAGAATATCCTCCTTTTTATACTCGTTATCCAGAACATCATCTTCTAAGATCTGTGAGCTTAAACTAATAGCATTGATAGGCTGTTTTAGCTGGTGTGCAATAACTCCTATCATCTCTCCCATTGCAGCCATTTGTGACTGTTTGAGTAAGATCTTATCTTTCTCTCTCAGTTCATCTATTTTTTCTTGTACAGTTGATTCAAGGTTTTTATTAAGTCTTACAAGCTTCTTTTCAGCTATTTTTCTCATTCTAATTTGGTGGGCTAATGTTCTATTCCAGTAGATAAATCCAATGATTAGAACACTAACACCAGCAAGAACTTTCCAAAGAAGCGTGTAATCAAACTCGTGGGAGTATGTTACTGATACCCAACGGTTATAGATCTCATCTTTCTTTTTTTCAGAAATTGAGTTAAGAGCTTTTTGAAGGATATCTCTAAAAGGAGCCATCTCTTTTCTCACACCCATTGCAAGGTCATATTTATAAGGGGTGTTTCCTACAACCTTAAGACTTGTATAGCCTCCTTTTGTAATGTAGTAGCTGGTTGTTGCAATATTCCCAACGTAGGCATAAGCTTCTCCATAAGAGACCATTTTTAAAGCTTCTTCTATATTCTTTGCTCTTACAATATCAAGATGTGGATGATTAAGTGTTAAAAGATCATCTGTAACATATCCTTTGACAACAACGACTTTTTTCCCTTTTAGATCGTTTAGGCTTCTGATAAAAGCAACTTTATTAGAAGCAATAATAACCATCGGAAAAGAGAGGTAAGGATCTGTAAAGTCAACGTAGACTTCTCTTTGTGGAGATCTTACTGCACAAGAGAACATATTTAGGGAGCCTTTTTTTACGCCATCAACAGTAGAGGACCAATCAAGCTCTTTATCAATATCAAATTTAACACCAAGTTTTTTTCCTATAATGTTTAGATAATCTGCTGCCATTCCTTTATATTTTCCATCTTGGTCAATGTATTCAAATGGAGGCCAACTATTATCAATTCCTAGTTTTATTACAGGATGATTTTTTAGCCATCTAATTTCATCTTCTGAAAGAACCAACCTTTTTGAGACAACAGAAGGTGTATGGATAAAACCATCAAGAGAGTAGATTCCTCCAATTAATCCTAAGACTTGGTAACTTCCAGCTATTTTATAAAATTTGTTTATGTCTAAATTCCCAAAATTTGCATTGCTGGTAAAAGCTAGATCTTTTAACTTCTCCGCCTCATAAATAAGAGCGTCTTTTGTTTTCTTTTGGGTATTGTATTTTTTTAAAATAAGATCTACACTCTCTTCAATATGGGCAAAAGCGTATTCATATCCTTTTAGAGTTGCTTCGTTGAATTTTTCTACTTGGGATTGGTTGTTTTTTAGTTTTTGTTCTGATGTGAAGATAATATCAGAGTAGAAATCA
>JAOXRY010000334.1 GCA_025800305.1 Campylobacterales bacterium
TAGAAGAGTTTTCTTCAGAAGATCCATTCTTTGAAGAGTATGAAAATGAAGTAGCTAATAAGTTAGAATATTACCTACCATCATTTTGGTCCAACAAATTTAAAGAAACAAATCTAGACAGAACTGTATATTTATTAAATGAGAATAAAGATATTACAGCATCTAAAATGCTAAGTGACAATATAGAAATCATAGTACACGAGGTTGATAGTCAAAAAAGAGACCAAACTATGTATCTTAATATCTTTGGAGGGGAGCTACAATGCAGAACCGAAGAAAAACAACTAGATACCTGGTTAACTAGAACAAATGTGAATGAAAACGATATTGGAATAATTCTTGACGGTGCCAACACCTTACTCCAAAAAACAGTAGGAGATTGTCAAAAAACATTGGATATCAATATCTCTTCAAAACAAGAAGCACAAAATAAAAATACCCATACTCAAAGGCAGTAAGATGGAAATTACAGAAGAAATAAAACAATATTTTCAAGATAGAAATG
>JAOXRY010000345.1 GCA_025800305.1 Campylobacterales bacterium
CTATATCACTGGCTTGAATCTTTTGGATCTGTGTGTAGTCACCACTACTGTTCTTTTTAAATATATAGGCTGCTCCTCCATCATTGCCTCCTGTATCTTCACGAAAAGCTCCGACAACAGCGTAGTCTCCATCTATTGATACACCATGACCAAAAGTATCACTGGCTTGTTTATCACTGGCTGTTAGTTTGTTCAGCTGTTCGTATGTGTAGGTGTTTGAGATCTGAGTAGGATTAGCAACAACCACACTATAGGTTTTTGTATCACTTAAACCTCCAAAAGTAGCCGTTATTTCTACACTATAAGTTCCATTAATCTTGGCATCATTAGGATCTACAAAAGTTAGTACACCACTGGTACTATTGATACTAAACTTAGCTCCATCAGTTCCACCACTGATACTGTACGCTATACCCCAACTATCAGTTGTTGTAGTTATTTGATGAATATAATCATCCTCTTTTGTGGTTGTTAGAGTTGTGGCATTTAAACTAGGTGATATATCTATTCTTGAAGCAGTTGTATCTGCAAAGTTTGTTAGAGTACCTGTATAACTATTTGGTGAACGATCATTTAGAGTTGTGCCACTTGACTCATTGAAATTATAGTAAGAAACTAAACCTGCTTCATTGCCTGCAAGCTCTTTATTCATATTTGTTTGAATCTCTGAAGCTGTTCTTACATCATTCCAGATACGAACTTCATCAATTTTTCCTTTAAAAACCTGTTCACTATGATTATTTGAACCTATTAGTAAATTATTAGTTGTATGAGATACTGCATCTTTACTAAAAGTATAGCTCCCAATCATTTTTCCATTTAGGTATAATTTCAATTCATTATTTGATTCTTTTGTTACTGCAATATGATTCCATGTGTCAGGCTCAATACTTGTACTTTCAGTGATTCCTGTATCCCAAGATGAACCATCTCCTAAATTTACATGAATACCAATATTACCATCACAATAATGATAATCTAAAGCAAAAGTAAAATCTTCAATAACCATAGCTTGGTACTGAGTTTTATAATCACTAGAATCACAAGTAAGTGTACTAGAGTCTACATATGCCCATGTTTCAACACTAAATGCTTTAGCTCCTCCATCATAAAAAACACTGTCAAGCGATTTTCCTAAATCTATGTAATCATCAGTTCCATCAAACTCTAAAGCACGATTTGTATTATCTACAACCACACTATAGGTTTTTGTATCACTTAAACCTCCAAAAGTAGCTGTTATCTCTACAGTGTAAGTTCCATTAATCTTGGCATCGTTAGAATCTGTAAAAGTCAGTACACCACTACCACTATTGATAGTAAACTTAGCTTGGTCTGCTCCACCGCTGATACTATACTCTATACCCCAGCCGTCAGTAGTTGTTGTTATTTGGTGAATATAATCATCATCTTTTGTAGTTGTTATAGTTCCACTATCTAAACTTAGTGTTGTTGGAGTTGAGCTTGGTCTTGGAGGAGTTGCTGGAAAGTTTATTAAAGTTCCTGTGTAGCTATTTGTTGAGCTATCGTTTGCTGTTGTTCCGCTTGTTTCATTGAGCTTATAATAAGCCAATAGATTTGCTTCATTACCTACAAGCTCATTATTCATCTCTGCTGTTATTTCTTCAGCTGTTCTTACATCGCTCCAAACACGAACTTCATCAATTTTCCCATCAAAAAGTTCAGCTCCACCACCATGTGCTCCAATCCTTAGGGGATTAGCGTTATCACCAGTGCTCCCAGTATCATCAGTCTGTGTATCAACTAGCATACCATTGATATATACTTTGACAGTACCTGTTCCACTTTGGCGAGTTGCTGCTACATGAACCCACTCTCCTGTAGGTACAACATCTGTTGTAGTAATACTATAACTACCCCAGTTGCTTCCATTTCCCAGATTCACATGAACATGGTTAGATCCAACAAGCATAAATGCAAAACTGCCCTCTTTTCTTAGGATAACTCGATTGGATCCAGTACCATCAACATATATCCACGATTCAAAAGAGAGATCTGTAAGATTATCAAGATTGTCTCCCATATCTACATAATCATTAGTTCCATCGAACTCTAAAGAGTAATTAGCGGCATTCAAAGATGAAAAGCCTAGTATTAATAAAATTAGTAAAGTAAAGAGTTTTTTCACTTTTTTGTTTGTCCTATTTTAAACTTCGTCAATATTAGTATCGGAATCAAAATCACCACTGAATCACCAGCAGGAAATAAATTTAAATTCTTTTACTATAAACAATTTTACTTAAATTTTATACTTCTAAAGTCACTGGGGAGTCACTGGGAATTTTATAAAAAGGTAATTAGACCCCAATTTAGGGAATCATCCCTAAAGACCTAAGTTTTAAGAGATAGATCTTTCAAGTTCTTTAATCAAATCGTCTATCTCTTTTTGAAAGATATTTTCTTGATTGGTTTTTGAGTAAATTGTTAGTAGTCCCAAAAGATTATTTTCGGTCAGCACATAGGTTATGACTCTATAGCCACCACTTTTACCTTTTTTACTGCTACTGTTTTTCAGCCTCACTTTGTATGTGTTGTTTCCAAGAGGAGTGCCACTTTTAGGATTTTCCTTAAGAATAGCACTAAGTTCTTGTAAGTCTTTATAGAGAAACTTATCTTTCTTGAAGATTTTTAAAACATTTTTATCAAATGTTTCAGTAGTAACAATCCTAAGCATCAGGAGAGATTTTAGATATTAAATCATCTAAAGAGCCACCTTCTTTTTTCCCATCGACAATTAATTTGAACTCACTAAATGAGTCTTTTAGATCTTTTTTAATGATCTCTTTTTCGATAAAGTCTGTTAAAAAACGAGACATACCTGTTTTATCATCACTAAACTTTTCTTGTAAAAATGACTCTACATTAGGGTTGTCTATATTCACTGATAACATCTTCATCCTTTTTTTGATTTCAGATTTTAACATATCATTAAGAATAAAAAAAGATAAGATCTAAAATAATGTAATAATCAGTATTGTCTTTTTCAGTTCTAAAATCACCAGAAAGTCACTAAGACAACTCAAAAATGTTTGTGTTACACTTTTAATCATGAAAAGTTTAGATTTACTCAAACAACTCACTGTTTTATATGTGGATGATGACCTTGAAGCTAGGCAGAGGCTGGAAAAGATCTTGAACTACTACTTTAAAAAGGTTTATATTGCCAAAAGTGCCAAAGAGGCACTAGAGATCTACAAAACAGGGAGAATCAATATTTTGCTTGTTGATTACGATATGCCTGTAACAAATGGCTATGAGTTTTTACTAGAGATTCGAAAAGAAGATAGCCTTATTCCTGCAGCGATTATAAGCTCTTATGATGACAAAGAGAAACTTTTTAATGCTATGAAGTTAGAACTTGTTGATTATCTTGTCAAGCCTTATGATACTGATGAATTGAAAAAACTTTTTAGAATGTGTCTTGATTGGATGGAGAGAAAGGGGCTTTTGGAAGTGGCTTTAGGAGAAGATGTGACCTATAGCTTTGTGACAAAGAAAATTAAAGTAGGGAAAATAGAGAAAAGCCTCACTCCCAGTGAACTTAAGATCTTTGAACATCTTTTGAGAAATGAAGGAAGAGTTGTCTATTACGACGAATTAATCTCTTTAATTGGAGAAGAGAGCACACAGAGATCTCTCATTAGCCAGATGTCAAAACTGAAAAAGAAGTTATATGTAGACATTATTGTCAATTTAAAAGATCTTGGGTATAAAATAGAGATTAAATGAAACTTTTACTTACTCTTCTTTTTCTTGTAGTCTCCCTTTTTAGTTCTACTATTACTATTGAAGACAGTACAAGCTCATACAAAGATTTTACCCTAGATCTCTATCATGATAAAACAAAAGAATTAACACTGAAGCAGATACAAAATATTAAAATGTCTCAAAAGACAACTAATAATATTACTTTAGGAAAACAAGAGGGTAATATATGGCTTCACTTTTCAATAAAAAATACGACAAATAAAATACAAAAAAGAGTCCTTTTTATAACAGAACCTACTCTTTGGGATATAGAACTCTTTCTTATTTCTGATAAAAAAATTATCTCCTCACAAAATGTAGGTCAAAATATTTTTACTAAAGATGGGAAAATAGCTGGTTCCTATCCAGAACTTGAAATAACTCTTGAAGCAGGAGAGAAAGTAGATATCTACATAAGAAATACTTCACCATTTCACCATACCTTTCAAGTGCAAATAAATACAATTAAAAATGTTGTAGAATATAAAATTTTAAAAAACTCCTTACTCTTTTTCTATTTTGGGACCATTATTGCATTACTTCTTTATAATTTATTTATATTTTTCTCTATAAAAGATAAAAATTACCTACTATATGTTGGATTTGCATTTTTTTATCTTTTAGCACAAATACAGCATAACATCCCTATTAATAGTTTGTTTAGTTCCCTATATATTACTTTTTTAATTGGAAGTTCACATATATTTTGGGTAGCTTTTCATACTTTGTTTAGTGTAAAACTTTTAAATATCAAAGAGTATTACCCAAGACTAGATAAATATCTTTCATACATTGTATACTTTTTATTGGCAGTAGGTTTTTTTGGGATATATAACTTGCCAGTTGCTATACAAATAGTAC
>JAOXRY010000371.1 GCA_025800305.1 Campylobacterales bacterium
GCAGTTTTTATAATATCTTTCAGTATCTCATTATCATTGTTATAGACTATTAAATGAATTGTAACTTCCTCAGATACATAATCTTCATCTATCTTTAAAATATACTTTAAGGTTTCTTCTTGTTGTTGTGTATCTACTAAAAATGGCGTGACTTTTTCTTCTACCCACTCTTGAGAATGTCCTATTTCATAACAACCTAATTTTTTCGAGTAGTTTGATGTAAATTTTTGTCCCGTCATATTTTCTAAGACTTTTAGAATATTCACTAAAGGTTCTATAGGGGAAGTTTCAATTTTTTCTTCATCATAATAACAATAAAACTCATCTGTATAAAAACACATTGTGTAAAGTGGGATTGTTACTATCGAATTTGGAACATTTCTATTGACTTCACTAGCCACTTGTATAGTTTCTTTATAATTGATTATATTTAATGCTTCTTTTTCACTTTTTATAAATCCTACAAAATCCAGTAAATCATTTTCTACGGATAAACCGCTTTCACAAATATTTGAAAAAACAACAATTTGTTTATCTGCGTCAATTTTTTCTGAATCAATCTTAATATCAATATATTTTTCAACTTTTGTAGGTAAAGTCAATCCATATAAAAATATAACTTTTTCATTGTCTCTTTTTTGATTTTCAACTAAAAAATATAGCCAAGTTATATAATTCATATTCCCTCCACAATCTCTATCTCTTCATCAGTCAAACCGTAAAGTTTATAAACCATTTTGTCTATCTCTTTGTCAGTTGTGTTTATTTGAATTTTGAGATCTGTTATCTCTTTTTTGTAGTCGTTGAAGTACTCTTCCCAGTCGTCTTGGTCTTTTAGGGTTAGGGAAATCTTTTTCTTTTTTAGTTCTTTTGTGAACTCTTGGAAGTCTAGGTCTTCAAAGTTTTCTAGTTTTTTGGATAGTTTGTCTAGTTGAAAATTTGAAGTTAGGCGTTTTAGGAACTTCTCTTTTTTCTTTTGGAGATCTTTATTTAGATCTAGCATTAGATCTGCTTTTTTATCCATATTGGAATGTGGTGTTAAATTTTTTAAAATTGGTAAACTAGCTAACTCATAAATTCTAATTTCTGGAAATGTTTTTTCTTGTCTATTATATTTCTTTCTAAAATAATAAATCATCATTTTTGAACCTAAAATTGCTGTAATTGTTTTAGTTAGTTTTTCATTCTCTAGTTTAACTATTTGCAACAGTTGATTTATTACTAAATCCTCTTCTACAAATGTTGCAACCAAAGTTTCTCCAACTATTCGTCTTACTAGTATTTTAGATCCCTCAAACAACTCTGGGTATCTTGGTTCAGCTAAATTTTTTCCATACTTTAACCATGTATTATTCCATTGATGGTAATACCTTTCAATATCTTTTCCAGTAATATATTTTCTGTATGTCTCATCAACTTTAGTTGAACTTTCAAAAATCTTTTCTTTGGAAAAATAAGACTCTTGTTTTGGTACACCCTTACCCTTTTGATATATTTTTACACCAAATTTTACTGCCCCAAAAGTATCTAAAGAAGAAGAACTCTTTTCTATTTTATTCAAGATCTTTCCATCATTCTCTGATAAATTTATATTGATAATGAAATAGTCATTATTAATCCATGTATTCTGCTCTACTTCATTAACTATCTTTAAAATCTCGTTGATTGGTTGATATATCGCTGTTTTAGTCTTTTCATTAGATTTTTTTAATGTTGCTATTGTTGTTAAAACTGTTGCATCTTCAAAAACATCTATTTGTGAGTAATCCACTAAACTAAGAATATTTGTTTCAGTTAAAATCAACTCTCTTAATTTGCTATTTTTTTGATTATTCAACCATGTATTTGGGGTAATATAGGAAATTAGTTGTTCTTTTTTAAGTAGGTTAATACCCAGCTCCCAAAATAGTAAATACATATCAAATTGATATTCTGCAACTTTATATTTATTAATAAAAAACTCTTCTGTCTCTTTATTTTTCCAATCTCTACCACCAAGATACGGCGGATTCCCAATAACAACATCAAAACCACCTTTTTCAAATACTTCTGGAAACTCCTCTTCCCATATAAAAGCATTTTCTGCAACTGTCTTATCATCTATAAGACTATTTCCTGTTTTAATCTTATCCGCCAGTTTAGTAAGCTCCCTACCCTTATAGGCTGTTCTTAGCCAAAGGGAAAGTTTTGCTATCTCTGTTGCGTCTTCGTTGATGTCTACTCCGTAGAGGTTGTTTTCTAGGATCTCTTTTTCTATCTCATAGCCGATTGTTAGATCTTGGAAAGGGAGGAGGAGATCTCTTACGGTTGTGTGTTCTTTGATTAGGAAGTCTAGGGCTTGATTGAGAAAAGCTCCACTTCCACAGGCTGGATCTAGAATCTTTAGATCTTTTAGCCAAGCTCTATAGTCTAAGATTTTCTCTTTAAGATCTTTCTCTTTCTTTAGGAGTTTTTTGGGATTTTTGATCTCAATCTCTGTTGGGATCTTTAGTTCCTCTTTTTTCTCCGCACAGAGTTTGCCGAGTGTGTTTTCAACGATGTATTTTGTGATGTACTCTGGGGTGTAGAAAACTCCGTCTTTTTTTCTTTTTGTTTTTTTATTATCAAACTCTTTGTCTTCTAGCTTTGCTGTTAGCTCTTCTAGATCTGTTAGGGATTGTTCGAAAATGTGTCCAAGGATATTGACTGATACTTCACTGGCAAAGTCATAGTCGCTGAGCTTTTGGGCTTTTGTGTCTAAGAAGTCATCATCAATGACAAGAGAGTCTAAGATCTCATCTTTAGCAAAAAGACCACCGTTATATTTTGGGATTCCTAGCTTTTGATTTCCTTGGTTGACTGAGTCGAAATAGATCTTGTAGTAGTCATACAAGGAGTGTTCAAAGACATCGCTTTTGTGCTTTTCTCGGATCTCTTTTATTGTGTTTGCTCTAAGAAGCTCTCTATCTTCTGCAAAGAGGATAAAGATGATTCTATCGCATAGTTTTTGGGTTAGTCTTAGAAGATCTTTTGGTGTGTGGGTTGTGTTGTTTTTGACGATGTTGTCAAAGAGTTTTAGTCTAAAGTCTGAGAAGTCTTTATAGAGATCTTTTGAGATCTTCTCTTCGTTTTGTGTGCTTTTGGATTTGAGATCTGTTACTGTATTGTTTGAGATGTTTTGATAGTTGAATAAAGAGTAGAAGATCTTGAAGTTCTCAAAATCTAAATCAAAAAGAAAGAAGTCGATGTATTCTGTTTTTTTATTGATATAGAGTCTTGTTTCATTAAAGTTTGAAACGATTAGATATTTTGCTTTACTGTGGGAGTTTAGATATCTAAAGCCTTGATCAACAGGGCTTAATTCTCCTTTTTTGGCTCTGTCTAGATCTTTTGTTCTTTGATCTTTTAGCTCGACAACTCCTATTATCTCACCATTGTGATAGATAGCACCGTCTGCTTTTTTGCTATCGGTTTCGTTTTTTGTTTCTCGTTCTAGGTTGTAGTCTTTTGGATTTGTTGTTTTGAGGGTGTAACCAAGGCAGTTTTCAAAAATATCTTTTAGAAAACCATCTTGATACTCTTCCTCTTTAAACTCTCGGATCTCATCTGCTTTTTCTTTGTATTTAAGATATTCGTTATAACTCTTTACAACTTCTGATTCTTCTATACTTTTTACAAAACTATCTAAAACAGATTTTTGGAACATTACTAACCTTTTATTAAAATATTATTTTAACAAAAAGAAATAATTATCTAAACATTAAATCTAAAGTGCATAACATCTCCATCTTGCACTTCGTACTCTTTACCTTCTAATCTCATTTTTCCAGCTTCTTTAGCTTTTGATTCACCACCACATTCAACATAGTCGTCATAACCAATAACCTCTGCTCTAATAAAACCTTTTTCAAAATCATTGTGGATAACACTTGCAGATTTTGGAGCTAACCAGCCTTTTTTGATTGTCCAAGCTCTTACCTCTTTTACACCAGCTGTAAAGTAACTGATTAATCCTAAGATCTCATATGATTTTTTAATAATTTGATCAAGACCTGACTCTTCTGCTCCTAGATCTTTTAAGAACTCGTCTCTTTCATCATCTTCCATACCAGCCATCTCTTCTTCAATCTTTGAACAAAGCTTAATAACTTCTGCGTCATTTTCAGCAGCATATTTTCTAACAGCCGTTACATATTCACTATCTTCTGCCAAACCATCTTCATCAACATTAGCACCATAGATGACTTTTTTATCTGTAAGAAGTCTCAGCTCTTTCATTAGATCTTCTAGCTTCTCTTCTTGTGAGTTTTCATATGTAATTGCTGGTTTGTTCTCGTTTAAGTGAGCTAATAACTCTTCTGCAATTTCAAATTTGATTTTTACGGACTTATCAGTCCCTTTTAACTGTTTTCTAAGTCTCTCTACCCTATTTTCAACAGTTTGAATATCAGCTAGGATAAGTTCTGTCTCAATTGTCTCAATATCTCTTAGTGGATCTACACTTCCATCAACGTGAGTTACATTCTCATCTTCAAAACATCTCACGATGTGCAAAATCGCCTCTGCTTCTTTGATATTTGAAAGGAATTGGTTACCCATCCCCTCCCCTTTACTAGCACCACTTACTAGACCAGCAATATCAACAAAATCAACAGTTGCATACTGAAATTTCTCTGGATTTACCAGCTCACCTAATTTATCAAGTCTCTTATCTGGTACTGGTACAACCGCCTTATTTGGCTCAATCGTACAAAACGGATAGTTTGCCGATTCTGCATTTTGTTCTTTTGTTAGTGCATTAAAAGTTGTTGATTTTCCTACATTTGGAAGACCAACGATTCCTATAGCTAATCCCATATTTATTATTCCTCATTCAATTTAATTGTGTGATTATATAACAAAGGATATAATGGCTCTTATGTCATTTAAAATAGAGAATTTCACAACTACAGATCTAGAAACGACAAACTATATAAAACCAGTATCTATAAGCTATAAACAAAATGGAAAAGAGAAAAACTGGGAGGCTGTTGAGAGCTTTGATAGTGTTGCTGTTCTTTTGTATCATGAAGAAAAAAACTCTTTTCTTCTTGTAAAACAGTTTCGTCCTCCTGTCTATATGTCTGATAAAAGCTATGGTCATACTTACGAACTATGTGCAGGGATTATCGATAAAGATCTCTCTTTAGAACAGATTGTAAAAGAGGAGATTGATGAGGAGTGTGGATATGATGTTGATGTAAAAGATATTGAGAAGATCACTTCTTTTTTCACCAATGTTGGAGTTTCTGGTGGAAAACAACACCTCTATTTTGCAATCATCAATGAAAGTATGAAAATCCATAATGGTGGTGGGATCAACGATGAAGAGATCATCTTAGAATTTCTTCCACTAGAAGATGGGAAAAAATTTATCTATGATGAAACAAAAGGTAAAACCCCAGGACTCATGTTTGCCTTTTACTGGTTTTTTGAAAGAATCAAAGGGGAGTGAGAACACTCCCTTCTTTAACTAAGACCTCCTAACATCCCAAAAACTTGTATGATAAACAACTTTTCTCATATTGTTGTTTTTGTCATAGGTATATTCTTGAGTTAGTTCTCCGTCAACCTTTACTTTTCTTACCCTATTTAGTTTATCGTAAACTAAAACCGTCTCTTTCCCATTTCTTCTAGCGTTCTCATAAACTCTGTCATGAAGATGTAAGTTACTCATTTATAGCCTCACTTTATATTTCTTTTGAAATAATTATCCTCTATTACCGTCACAGTTTCCGTCACAGTTTTGAATTTTTTTCACTTTTTTACAACTTTTTTAACTTAAAAACGCTTTTTTTAGAAATTTAGTGACTAAAACTGGATTGTAAGATACAACTATAAACTGGTCATCTAATCCACCATACTCCTCTAGTTCTTCTAAAATTTCCACTTTCCCAAATTTGCTAAACATTTTAAAGTTCTCTTTTTTAATAACAGAAACAGCAAGTCCCATTTCATTATCTAGAACTAACTTACACATTCCTCTCATTAAGTATCTAAACTCTAGTCCCAATCCCTGACCTCTATATTTAACAGTATTTCTTGAAATCTCTCCTATAAGTTTATACTCATCTCTAATTTCATTTAATCCGTAATAATGCTCTAATGGAAGTTCATTAGGTGAATCAAAAATCAATCTGCAAGTACCAGTTACCTCTGTCTCTTTTTGATAAAAAACAATTGCAGAAGTTTTATCGAATACATCAAAGTTTAATCCTTCAATCAGATCTGGAAAAGTCTTATGAAATCCCATTTCAAAATAGACCTGACTTCTAAGTTTAAATACCTCAATTAACTCTTCTGCTGTCGTTGTTAACTTCAAACTTGGTTTAGTCTCATTAAATATAACTTTTCTATTAAAAGCAACTGCCTCTTCAATAACTTCTTCTAAAAAGATTCTCTTTTTAAAAAGCTCTAGTGCATATCTTTGTTCTTCATTGAACTCCTTTGGCATATAAGAAAGTGTTTTTCCCATATTTTCTTGAATAAGATCTTGAAACCTTTGTAAAGTTTCACTTCTATTAACATAACCCATTTTTTATCCTTTTTTTTAGGTTGGATAAAAAATTTAAAATAAAAGCGTCACAGTTTCCGTCACAGTTATTAACAAAATAACGTCACAGTTTCCGTCACAAAATAAAAAAAAATGATTAATTAGTTAAAGTGTAGTTTTAAATAGAGAAAAGGAGGGATTGTTAAGGTTGTCGTACTAGCTTAACTCCTACGCCAGATATAGTCTCAATAAGCTTATATTCAACTTTAGTACGAAGTCTATAAACCAAAGTTCTTAATGCACTTTCTGAAACTGGTTCATCTGGCCAAATATTGTATTCTAAAGTTTTAAGATCTACCAAAGTCCCATGGGATCGGACCAAAAGAGTCAAAAGTTTTTTCTCTCTTGCACTAAGCTTTATCGACTTGTCTTGATAAAATAAATTTTCACTTTTAATATCATAGTAATAATTTGCCCCTAGAGATATATGGTCTTTGTTGATTTCTCTTTTTTTCTCCTCTTTAATTTTATGTATTCCTAAAAGTAAAGTAGATTTTAACTCCTCTCTGTTGAAAGGCTTTAACAAGTAAGCTATAGGATTTGTTACAACAGCCCTACCTATTGTCTCATCATCAGAGTAAGCAGTAAGGTAGATTATAGGAATTTTTCTATCTTTATTTATCTCTTTGGCTGTTTCAATCCCATCTTTACTATTGTCAAGATGAATATCCATAAAGATAAAATCAGGCTGATTATTATTAACACTTTCCAAAGCATCATCATAGTTTGTTACAGTCTCAGTAACATCATATCCTAATTTTAAAATTGTTTTTTTTAAATCTAAAGCTACTATAGTCTTATCTTCTACAATTAAAATTTTAATTTTATTCTCCACTGTTTTTCCACCTTATTTCTACTGTTACACCATCATGTGTTTCCATATTAATTTTACCACGTAACTGTTCTTTTGCTAGAGTATTTACCAAGGTAAGTCCTAATGATTCTCTTAAATGATTTGGTTCATATCCTTTTCCATTGTCACTAACAACGAAAACATTTTCATTCTTCTCTTTTAATAGACTCACAACAATCTTACCTCGACCATCAAAAGCGTATTTAATAGAGTTTGTGACAAGTTCATTGAGAATCAATCCACAATAAATCCCATCTTCAACTTTTAGTTCTGTTTTAATAAAAAGATCTATCTCTACATCAGTTTCGTAGCTAAATCTAACTTTATCTATTAAGTCATCAAAGTACTCAAAAGGATTAAGATAAGCGATATTGTCTTGCCTATAAAGAAGTTCATGGAGATGACTCATTGAGTTCACCCTATTTTGCATCGTAAGAAAAAGTTCTTGTATTTTTTCATCATCTACTTCATCTTGTTGGAGTCTTAAAAGAGAAACAATCATCTGTAGATTATTTTTGACTCTGTGATTTAATTCTTTTAATAAAACACTTTTTCCATCAAGTGCAAGTTTGAGATCTTTTGTTTTCTCAGCAACTTGGACTTCCAACCTATCTGTTTCATTTTGCTGTTGAATAATTAACTGTCGGTCTGCTTCATTTTTCTCTTTTTGAAGTTGTTTGATTCTGTCAGCTAAAGCTATAGAAAATATTATTGCTTCCAAAATAAAACCTATTTCTACAAGATAAGGAAGTTGATTTTTTATTTGATAAACTCCTGAACTAGATAAAAACATGAGAAAAAAAGATATTAATAAGATAGACCATCCTAAAAGAATAAAGTAAGCTTGTCTATTATTTTTTAAAGCAGCATATATAGTAATTACAATCAAATAAATTGCCATAATCACAGAAAATATATTTTTAATTCCACTGTATATTTCAAAATACATAAACACAACAATAGATATAGGAATTAAAAATAGTAAAAGATTTAGAAGAAGATCTACTAACTGATACTGCTTAGTTTGTAAAAAATATTTTGTAAAAAGTCCTAATGATATAGTTGGTATTGCTACCATTATTGCAGAATACTGGAGTATATAAAAAATCCAATCCGCTTTTAATATATAAATATACGAGAGCCCCACATACATTAAGTTGTGAAAAATAACACCAAAAAGATACATAAAATAGAAAAGATAACTAACATCTTTCGTAAAAAAATAGATAAAAAGGTTGTAGATAGCTAGAATAAACATTGCACCAAAAAAAAGACCTAATATAAGCTGGTGCTTGACCTCTTTTTTGAAAAAACTATCTCTCTCCCATATATTTAATTTAACAATTAATGTTGTTATATAAGATGATGCTTTTATATAGAATATTTTTGTCTCTTTTGGTTTTAATTCAACTTTAAAGACTGGATTTATAGTCTTTCTTTCACTACTAATATAAAAAAGTCCATCCTCAATCTTATGATTTTTTATTTCATCATAAAAAGTAACAGAAGAAGTTAGAGCATTGTCATATTCCAAAATTTTTTCTACTAGCTTTTCACTTTCGTTATAAACCGTAAACTTAATCCACACATTAAAATCTGGACTAAAACCATAACCTAATAGGCTTTTATTATTTTCTTTAAAGGAGTCATGATGTTCTTTAATATCATTCAATGATAAGGATTGACTTTTGTCAATATAGACTTTACAATAAGGCAAAATGTCCATTGATTTTGTATGTTGGTTAACTATGATAGTTTGACCATGAATAGCTATTGGTAACAAAATAAAAAGAAAAAACCTAAAAATCATGGTTTTATTCTACTAAAACTCAACTATTAGAACTTTCTTTAATTTGTGATATTTTGGATATAATAATTTCTAACCTTAAAAATCAAAGGATATCGTTATGGTTAAACCTCTCATTATTCTATTCTTATTACTGACACCATCCTATCCTCAAAAAACTCAATTAGAACCTCTATCTCAGAATTTTTCTACAACACAAGATATATCCCTATCAACCAATGATTTATACTCTTTTCGTGGTGAAGAAATTAAAAGAGTGATAATTATTTCTTTAATGATTTTTCTACTTATAACAACTACAATTCTTTCAATAGTCAGTCGAAGACTGAAATTTTTAGTAAAAGAAAAAACAAAAGAACTGGCAGAGACAGAACACCTTTTTAAACAAATATATGAACTTCTTCCAATTGGAATAACTATTACAGATAAAAAAGGAAATATAGTTGACTGTAATAAATCTTCTCAACAAATATTAGGATATTCAAAAGAGGAACATTTAGCAAAAAACTATAAAGAAAACTGGGAAATAATAAAAGAGGATGGCTCAATATTCCCACCTGATGACTATCCCAGTGTAAAAGCTTTGGACAATAAAACAACATATTCCAACGAAATAATGGGCGTAAACACACCAAATGGACTTAAATGGCTTAATGTTTCTGCTACGTATTTAGGAGTTCCAAACTATGGTGTTGTTGTAACTTACTTTGATTTAACAGAGAAAAAAGAGTACGAGGATCTTATCAACAAAGAAAAGCTTAAATTAAATCAAATTTTTAATTCTCAAAATGATTTGGCAGTTATTACAGATGGGGAAAAACTCCATAGTGCAAATAAGTCCTTATTAGATTTTTTCAACTATTCATCTATAGAAGAATTTAAAGAAGAACAGTCTTGTATTTGCGATTTATTTGAAGGTGATGGCTTTGAAATTGACTTTGAACTTCTTACAAAAGATGATAAGGAGACATGGTTCGAAAAAGTTTTAAAAGACCCAAACAAAAACTATAAAGTATCAATGAAAGACCATTTTTTTGCTGTTAATGGGAAAAAAATCACTGAAAATGAAGAACTTTATATTTTTACGTTTACAGATATAACAATAGACCATAATTATAAAAAACAATTAGAGCATGATATCGCAATAGCAACAGAAAAAATGGACTCTCAATACCAAGAGTTTTTACAAGCCTCAAAAAAAGCTGCCATGGGAGATCTTATAGGGATTATTGCCCACCAACTTAAACAACCTCTTAATGGATTAAGCTTAGGAAAAGAAGTCTTAGTGGAAAATTATAACCATGGAGAGTTAACAGAAGAGGAAGTAGAAAAATACAGTAAACGAGTTTCAAAACAGATTCAATTCATGTCAAAAAGCATTGATGACTTGAGAAACTTTTTTAGACCAGATAAAACTACACAGTTTTACTTTGTAGATGATGCTGTAAAAAAATCTCTTGATTTAATTTCCACTCAAATTAACAGTAAAGGTATTGAAATTGTTTTAAATTGCAATAGTCGAGTTCAACTAGAAGGCTTTGAAAATGAGTTTCAACAAGTTGTACTAAATATTGTTACTAATGCAAAAGATGCTCTTTTACAAACCAAGCCTCATGACCCTAAAATTGAAATCTCTACCTTCAAAGAAAATGGAAAAGTGTTTCTTACTGTAAAAGATAATGGTGGAGGAGTTCCAGATAATATTAAAGATAAGATATTCAACTCCTATTTTACAACAAAAGGTGAATCAGGAACAGGTATTGGATTAAATCTTGTCAAAATGATTATAGAAGGAAATATCGGTGGTTCAATTGATGTTGAAAACATAGAAAGTGGTGCTCTTTTTAAAATTGCCATTCCTTTAAAGGATAATCAATGAAAAAACTCTTAACTCTTATTTTATTGGCTTCTTTTAGTTTTTCAAAGGATGGTTTTGTAGCAAGTGATATTTCAGAATATTTCGAAGATAATGGTTTGATTCTTCTTCTAATAGATCCAAACACTGGAAAAATCATAAAAGGAAATAAATCTGCAGAAAAATTTTATGGTTATTCAAAGTCAAAATTACAATCAATGAAAATTCAAAATATCAATCAATTTACACAACAACAAGTAAAAGAAGAAATTATAAAAGCAAAAAAAGAGAAGAGGAATCATTTCATTTTCAGGCATAAATTGGCAAATGGAAAAATCAAAAAGGTAGAGGTCTACTCTCATCCTTTTATGTATGAAGGGAAAAAAATACTTTTATCTACAATTTACGACGTTAGTAGAAATGACCTTCTTCAACAAACTATAGAACACTATAGTGCTACTTTAGAAGAACAAGTAGAAATAAAGACCAGAGAAAATACATTAATCCTTGTAACTGGAATGCTAGTACAATTCTTAATAATTTTTATACTTATCTATATTAATATTCAAAGAAAGATAACAAAGAAAAACCTCCGAAAACTAAACCATGAACTCCATCTAAAAATTGAAGACGCTATTGAAGAAAACAAAAAACAAAACCAATTGATTAATGAACAATCAAAAAATGCCACAATATTAGAGCTTCTTTTTAATCTTTCCCATCACTGGAGACAACCACTTAATGTCATGTCACTTTCTGCACAGAATATTGTGGATACTTTAAAATATGATGATTGGACAATAGAAGAAATAGAAGAGATGGCTGATCATATTGTCACAAATTCAAGAAGCCTTAGTGGAACCATTTCAAAACTAACAGAGTTTTATGAAGAAAATGAAACAAATCATCTTTTTACACTTTCAGACTCTATAGAACTGTCAAAGGGCTTTTTATCTCAGCCTAATATTACACTTCAGACCAATATAAAAGAAGAAAAAATTCTTTGTGATAGAAAAGCATTGGTTGAGGTATTTATTAACTTATTGCAAAATAGTATAGATGCTGCATATAAAGAGGGATTGAAGATACCAACTATTTTAATTCATTTTCAACAAGTTGAAGAAATTATTATCTTAGAGATTTCTGATAACTGTGGAGGAATTGATGAATCTATAATTGATAAGATCTTTGAGCCTTACACTACAACAGAGTTTAAAAACAATAATAAAGGACTTGGTCTTTATATTACAAAGTCCATTGTTGAGTATAGATTAAAAGGTAGCATATCAGCAAAAAACAGAGATAACGGGGCAACTTTTACAATAAGGTTTAGAAATGGGGAATAAAGAGATTTTAAAAAACAAGTCCATTCTTTATGTGGAAGATGATAAAGATACATCAGAAATGTTTGCTATGGCACTAAGAAGATACACAAAAAAAGTTTTTGTTTCCTATGATGGAGAGGATGGATTTAAATCGTATCAAGAAAATAATCCAGATATTATAGTTACAGATATTGAAATGCCGAAGAAAAATGGGTTGGAACTGTTAAGACTTATAAAAGAAGATGATCCTAATAAACCTGTCATTATTCTTACTGCTTACAAAGATCAAGCACACTTTGGAAAAGAAGCAAATGGAATTATTGTTAAACCTTTTAAAATTAGTGATTTTTTAGAAGAACTGTATAAAGTTTGTTGAATAGTGATTTTTTAGTGATACATTGAAAAAAAAGATGTTATAAATACACTTCATACTTTTAGTAAAAGTGTAAAACATGTGGCAAAATGATTTAGAAGTTGCTTTAAAGAAAAAACTAGCACAAGCAAAATCAGAGTTTCAAAATCAAAAAATAAGAGGTATTGATTTTGAGACAGTAAAAGCCGATGAAGATGGCCTTATTTGGATAAAAGGGATAGAAAATTTTCAAAAAGTAAATATAATAGAGTATCTTACTAAACGAAAAGAGATAGGCTCATTTAAATATCCAGATAAAGAAGCTAAAAGTATGGAAGAGGTAAAGGATGGAATAACTCCGGATCCTATTGTATTACCACGAAGTGGAGAACTTTCCCCTTATACTTCAGAT
>JAOXRY010000386.1 GCA_025800305.1 Campylobacterales bacterium
ACCACAATGCCAATAGACGTAATCAACAACACCTTCGTGGGTGAATCTATCAAAGATATTTGAAATCCCACCACCAAAAAGAATTCCAATAGGAATTTTATACTCTTCTAAATAGCCTTCATGAAGAATAAAACCAAAGGCAAAGATTAAAATTCCAATTTGAATATATTTAAGATATTCATCTAAAAATGCCAACATTGAAAATGCCACACCTTTATTAAATGCAAGGACAATAGATATACATTCACTATGCCATCTATATCCTTCTAAGATCTGGATTTTTATTATTTGGTCAACAATAAAAACAGCAACAAGAAAACTAGCTGCAATAAGTAAGTTTTTAGCCATTTTCTCGCTTAATAAGGGTGACAATTTTGTCAAACATCTCTTTTAAAACTTTAGTATCACTACCTTCAACTAAGACTCTGATCTTATTTTCTGTTCCTGAGTTTCTTATAAGATGTCTGATTTTTTTCTCTTCACATTCTTTTAGTAGTGTATCAAGACC
>JAOXRY010000405.1 GCA_025800305.1 Campylobacterales bacterium
GCTGGAGTTAAATCCGCTTTCCAAAGCTTTTGTTTGTACATAATTTTAAAGTCACAAGACCCCTCATTTTTCCAAACACCGCCAACCTTTTTTGGTTTATACTCAGAGCAATACACCATCGCATCGCCTTTTTTTAAGTTCGCCTTTTGACAAACTGGACAAACTGTAGCCATCTGCTACCCCCTTGTTAAAGATTTTCTATAAGTGCTCTTGAAAAGAGAACTTAAGGGAAAACCCTCAATTGCTGAATATTACCCCCCTACTGTTCGAGCAGCTTCTTTATAATAATCCTGAACCCAGTTATGAATACTTTTATTGTTAGGTAGATACATAGAACTAGATCCAATAGTCAGATAGAATTGCATAAGAAAAAGAGTTATAAATGAGAAAACCCCAACTTTAACCATAGACAAAAACCCAGTTCTTCTAGTAAGTAAATAGAGTCTTTTTTCGTTGTAAGAGAAAAAGCTAATAACAGTTATTAACATGGCTAGATAAGTCCATGCAAGGACAGATTGAAGAACAGTCCTAAAATTAACAATAAGACTCCAAAGGGCTTCTTTTGATTTTTCTAGTTCCCTAATTCCACCGCCTGAAGTCGGATTTGAATAAGTCCAAAAGTTAGAGAGCATAGATTTAGCAGAGGGATAAACTCCCCCAGTAATTCCATCAAAAATATTAACTACGAAAATAAAAGCCGTTGTAAACATGAATTGCCATAAGATAGTAGAAACGAGCCCAGCGAAAATCTCATCAACATATTTCCTATGTGCGTTGTGAAAGGTGTTAAATAATCCGTATAAAGTGGGTAGTAATGAAAAGGTAGTTGCTAACATACCAAATACTGTTGTCATAACTGTTTCTTCAATAGTCATCTGGGCTCTTTCCGTGTTGATCTACCCCTATTTAAAAAACATGTTTAATAAATAAGGGATAGTGAAACTTTATCAGTTTTTTTCTGAGATGTCAAATTTTTTAACATTTTTTTTAACATCAAAATGTTAGTTCTTTTAACCAAAGGCTTTGTTAAAGGTATCTATTGTGTTTTTTATGTTAAAATTTTTGACAAATTAAGGTAAGTAGATGAACAGTATTAAGCAAAGTGTGCTAGCAGAATTTTTTGAAGTTACAAGACAAACAGTCAGCTCTAAATATGATGAGGCTAAAGCCTATAGATTTATTAGAGAGTTTTTTACTCAATCCGAAATAGAGGAATGGCTCAAGTATGGCCACATTAGAGCAAAAGAAAAAAGAGATACTTTCTTAGATGAGCTTATAATTGAGGTCTTTGAAAAAAGACTTGATGAAAACATAGAACTTCCATTTTTGTATGCTTTAAGCCAAGAAGAGACAACTGGAGACATGGATTATAAATCATTCAAAAAAGAAATTAGTGACAAATTGAAAACTCATAAAGAGTATAGCTTCCCTCAAAATTTAGATATTAAGATTAGCAATGAAGAAGAAAGGTTTTGGAATAATCTAACCAGCTTAGAGCAATATATTCTAATTAAATATGTTGTAATAATTACAGATCTTCCAAAAGGTTTTGGACGGCTCTTTGATTCTATCGTGGATAATATACTTCCCTATACACTACACAACCATAAAATCATCAAGACGATAAAGAAAAAACGACAGTAATTTAAGGGTATTTAAAAACCCTATTTATAAACGACAGTAAAAACTCATAGAACGACAGTCATTTAAGGGTATAAAATTCTACTCCGTTAAATTATGCTACTTAGTAGTATTTTTGCAAATAGTAGTATTTTTATCACAATTTTTGCTTATTTTCAGCGGTTTTTTTAGAAAACGACAGTAATTTAAGAATAAAACGACAGTAAAAACTCATTAGTGCGACAGTAAAAACTCATTAGTGCGACAGTAAAAACTCATCAAAACGACAGTAAAAACTCATCAAAACGACAGTAAAAACTCATCATTTGTTAGATCTATTAGATCTATTTAGATTAGATCTATTAGAGGAGGTAAACCTCCGCTCTTTAGAGGAGCGGATAATTACCTCTAACTTATTCAAGTTCTAAAGGAGGTATAAGAGTAATATTTTCATCTTGACGATATTCAAAAGTTAAAGTAGTAGGATTTACAGCCATATTAAATTTTTTAAATTCATCAATATTATCTCTAATTTCTTTTTTAGCTCTTGTCATATCTCTAGTGCTATTAATTGGATATCCTACAAGGTCAAGGATAGATTCTAAAGTCCAGCAGTTTACATTCTTATGAGTTGATAGATTAATGATGATGGCCTTAACCAAAGCATTTTTAATTCTTACAAGCTCATCAAATTTATCTTTAAAACTGATACTATAATCATTCATGTAGAAATTAACATAAGCTTTTGACAATATAATTCCAAAGCTATTTTCTTTTTGGGAAAAAGCGACATTTTCTATGATATGAAACGAGAAAGTGTCTCCGTCTTTGGTAAGTAGATCTACATTTACATCAGAAATCTCTTTCAACATCATTCCGAGGTAACTGTAGTCTCTCTTACCTTTTTTAATTGCTTCTTTTTCTTCTTTTACTCTATTTTCAAGTTCTGCTTGTTGCTCTTTAGTAAGCTCAGTCTCATAAACATATCTAGTTTTTCCATCAACAATCTCTTTTTTCTTCTTTTTAGAGATATTCATTTCAGTTCTATAGTTAGGTTCGATTTTATTCATCATAGCTTTTTTACTAATACCACCAATTTTTTTACCTAAAGCCTTAAGGATTTTGTATTTAGAAAAGTAGATGGCAATACTTCCATCCTCAAGTTTTTTAAGCTTGTCTTTGTGTGTATGTATAGCAATCATCAAATCTTGATGAGTTTGTGTAAGAATTCTGTTTCTCACATCCGCTTTTCCGTGAGTAGTCTCAACAGTTCTAATGTTGTTATTCAATTTAAACTTTTTAGCAGTATTGGAATTTGGAGGGATTTTTGCCATAGGGGCAAAGAGAGGGATTCTAATTTCTTGGAGAGTGTTAGTAGATCTCTCAATTTTTTCCTCAATAGTGCCACCAAAAAGTGAAAGTTGTTGTTTTTTCATTTAAAAGTCCTTTGGTGTTTCAGTTCTTTCAATCTCATATCTAGGAGTAATTTCTAAGTCTTTCTCAAAACCACCAAAGAGCTTGGAAGCTCCGTAATTATCTTTAGTTAATCTAATTTTTCTTTTGGAAGTTTCATTATCAATCTTTTCAATCTCATAGACAGCTCTTACTGCATCAACCAAAGCCCCAGCTCCTCTTGTTTTAGAACCGATATCTTCTTTAGTGACTTTTTTACTATGGTGTATGAATATTAAAGTCTTATTCTCTTTTGTACAAAACTGAGTAAATTGTTGCATGAACTTTCTAGCTTGTCCGTTAGAGTTCTCATCACCCCCATAAAATGCAATTAAGGGGTCTAGAACGATTAAATCATATTTTTTGAGGTTAGACCTTAGCTGAAACCATTTAGGGTTAATTCTATGCCCTTTTTCGTATTCTTCTAAAACTTGTAGAGTCTCACTATCTGTAATTGTTAATCTATTTCGGTACTTTTCAAGACCTTGGTAGTCTCTTAAGATACTTTCATTTATTAAATTAGCTCTTTCTTTTGTTAATTCTTTTGGATCTTCACTAAGCCATAAAAAGGCTTTTTCATTTGGATTATCTTTTAAGAATCTAATAGCTAACTGGAGAATAGTCCAGCTTTTACCAGTTCCCCCAGGAGCGGAAACAATCGAAACAGTTCTTTTCGGTATAGGCATCCAATTTTCTAGATAAAACTCACACTTTTTAGCTTCCACATCATTAATATCAAATTCTTCAAAAAGGCTAACTCTAGAAGAGTTCTCCATATTTTCAAATAGTTCTTTTGCTTTTGCTTCAGCTTCAATTCCGTCATCTTCAAGAGCTGACTTTTTTATTGCATGAGATAGATCTACTAAATGTCTTTTACTGGATAAATTTTTTAGCTCTTCAATATAACTTACTGCATTAGATAGAGGGTATGTAGCAATAACATCAAGCAAGGCCGTCTCATCATAGTCTTTACATTCCTTTTTAATGAACTCTTCATCAATCATAGAATCTTTTTTATTTAGAGATAAAATAGCTCCGTAGAATTGCTGATGAGCTGGAAGATAAAAGTCCTTAGCTTTTACATCGTTTTTAATAAATTGCTCTAATATAGTCGGCTCAAATATTATTGAACTTATTAATGCTCTTTCGATGTTTATATTGAACATTATTTTTCCGATGGATTTTCTAAATCATAGAAATGTTTGAATAGAAGTTTAGCAACTGCATGAGGTGTTCTTAATTTTCTATTTACTTTCTTTTCTAGCCATTCTAATTGTTCATCATCAACTTTAAATTTAATCGTGTGAGTTGCATGACTTTTTCCAAGGAGAGGCCTACCGCCCTTTTTAAATTTTTCAAGAGCTTCAGCTTGAGCTTTTAGTTCAGCATGTTCTTCTTTTATCTGTTTATCTTTTTCGCCTTTTTCTGCTGCTTTTGTAAATGTATTTTCTTCTTCCGAATTATCAACATTAAAAAAATCTTTTTTTGCCATTATTTACCTTTCTCTTCTTGAATTGAATTAATCTTTTTTAAAAGTGTTTCGTACTCTCTGAATACCCCTGAATCTGTCCACCAATTAGTGAATCTTTTTTCTTTCTTTAACTGCATGTAGCTTTTCCCGTCTTTCTTTATGTATCTAGCAATCTTAGTATTTGGGATATGTGTAAAGTGAAGCTCAAACTTAGAGTTTTTCTCAATAGATTTTTTAATTTCATTGAATTCATCTCTTGGAACATTGATAATAACCACAGCAATATTTTTACAATGTTGCCCTAGTTCATTAATAGCAGAGATAGCTCCTTTAATTCCGTCAATATCATCAGTGGTCGGAACGATTAAAATATCACTCTCTTTTGCAATATGTAAGACTTTTGGATTATTCTCCCATCCAGCAAAATCATAGACACATCTTTCATATATATCTTCCATCTCTTCATCATATCTAGCAAATTCATAGATAGGTTTACCTTGTTTTTTTTCTAAAGCGAAATTCTTCTGATTAGAAATATATCCATATCCTAGATCTACAGCTAATGAATAAGAGGTTGTTGATTTACCAACTCCGCCTTTTCTGTTTGCAACTGCTACTGTCATTTCAGTCCTTTTTTAGTGTTTGAAGTATTATCGGATAATTAAGCTTAAATTTTAGTTAAAAGGTACTAAAAACCTCAAAAACTTAAAAAGTTTAAGAGGTCTTTATTTTAAGGTGTTTTGTGTATTTTGTGTAAAGTAGGTTAAAGGGACTTAAAACTATTCCGCTTTAGCTCCGTAAAAGTCTCCAGCTTTTAGGTTTTCTATTTTATGGCCAAGAGCAATTTCAACGATTTTCTTTTTTTCTAGCTCAGTTCCGTCCGCATTGTTATAGAGTTCTTCACTATATATTTTTCTAAGGTCTTGAAAGCCTAATTTCTTATAGTGTTCTTCCGTGATAGTTTCTACATTTCTTCTCAGGGTTCTAGCTATTGAGTCCTCAGATTTACCAGTCTTTTTATAGTAGTTTTGAACTTCTTTAATTGTCTTTTTAATGTATTCAAGTTCTCCACCAAATACCAAAGATACTGGGGAATCAGTTGCTCCTTTTTCTAGATCTGTGAATAGAGTCTCTTTTCCTTTCTTTCTTATTTTGGCATGTAAGGCTATTTCCATTTGTCTTCTTCCAGTTGTTATGGCTAGATAGGCTGATTGGTGTAAAGCTCTCGCCATCTCTTCATCTTGTCCCTTTTTTACTTCATATGTTTTATTGTCAATCATATCTTTTAAGGTGTTAGCTAATTCGTGCATCTTTTGGGGGCTAAAGCCGATATCTTCTCTTTGGATAGTGTTGGAGTCCTTTTGGTCTGCTATTGCCGTATGAACCTCGTTAGGGGTCTTTAAAAGAGCTAAAGCTGTTTTGTTCTTGTCAGTATTTTCTTTTATAATTTTTCTAAACTTTACATAGTAGCTCATAGCTGTATTAATTGTCTTATTTTCAATCCATGCAAAAGGGATATAATCAACCACGACTTTCATAAGTTCCATTTCTGTAGTTGCTGCTTTTACTTCTTCTGTGAATTTTTCAAAGATCTCTTTAGTTGAGTCTGTACCATATAGAATATTAGTAGTGTAGTAAGTTCCTTTTTCTGCTTTGCCACTTCTAGCGGTGTCTTTCTGTGTGTCAATAGTGATCTCTTTTTTGAATAGTTCTAACTCTTCTTTTAATAGTTTTCTAATAGTAGAGGCATCAATACCAACCCCGATCACTTTCTCAGGTTCAACAAATTCCTCAAATGATTCTGCTTGTAATTCTAAGATAGAAACCTCATCATCGTCTTGGTTAAAAAATCTATTGTCTTTTGTATAGACAAATCTCCCCTCTTCCCAATCTGTCCCTCTTACTTTCTTTCCTTGCTTGAATAGTTCTAACAACTCATTCATAGTATATTCCTTTTTATGTAACTGTCCTATTATACAATAATCAGTCCGTAAAGTCAAACGATAGAGTAAAAAAGTACCAAAAACCTCAAAAACATAAAACATCACAAAAGCCAATAATAAAGAGGATAGATAAGAAATAGATAAAAGAGGAAAAGGGTACTAAAAACAAAGCAAAGAGTGTTCCAAAAAGTGACATGTGAATAACTTGGGACAGATGTGAATAAGTCCGTGAAACATATAGGACAGAAAAAGAGTGTCCGAAAAGGTGCAAAAAGTGTTCCAAAACCCAACGAAGCCTCTCCACCACAGGGTTTGTCAGGTGTTGAGGACAGCAAAAGGGGACAGAAAGTGTCCGTGAAACCTTTCACACCAAAGAGGGACAGATGTGAATAAGTCCTTAAGCTTTAGTTAAGTGTCCGTATGTATATAC
>JAOXRY010000441.1 GCA_025800305.1 Campylobacterales bacterium
GGTGTATCAACCCATGCTAGTTGTGAAGAGCCAGGGGCACAGACTACTATTAGTAATACAGGAGCAGTTGTAACAGGATTTACTTCAACAGAAGGGCTTGAGGGTAAAGTGGATACAAATTTTGATGGAACCAGTGGTACATATTTTAAAAATGGTGGAGTAACACAAAGAACAACATCTGTTTCTACACCTTTTGAAGAAGGAAATAGAGCCCAAATAAAAATGGTTGATGGAGTTATGGAACTGCATATTAGAACAAAAGTAACAAAAGTATTGGAGTTTGAATAATGAAAAAGAGTCTTTTATTAATAGTATTTTTGCTGTTTTTTATTGGTTGTAGTAAAGAAGATATTGTAGAACAAGATGTAGATTATCATGGAATGGAATCAGGAAAAACTATTACCATTTATCCTGGAGATAAAGTTATTCCTAGAGGAAATGAAGCGGTAATTGATGTTGTTCATAATTCTGAAACAAATACAAAAACAGTGACATTAGTTTCTGGTTCTGCAGATCTTTTTAGAGATTCAAAACAATTTGACTAAATCTTTTCTATCAAAGGAAAAGATAGGAGTAAAAGAATAGGAAAAAAATTAAAATTTTTTAGGTTTTAACCGATATTTTTGCTAGTAAAAATAGGCATTTTAAGGCAACCAAGTTGAAACTTTTTCTATTCTTTTTAATTTTTTCTATTTACTTATATGGAGAGACGTTAATTCCATTTAAGAAAAACTATCAAGATAAGATCTATGGAGATGTTGTTACCATAGGTGGAATCTTACAAACTCCTAAAAACCATCGTGCCAATAATAACGACGAAACTGTTATGTATGACTTTGATGAGGACCTTACATGGGGAACAAAAAACTCATCAAGATCTGAGCTTATTTATCCCCATGACTCTTTTATTAGAATTGCCAAACTATACTGGTGGGGACGAGGAAAAAAGTCCACAAAAGGTATCAACAAAATCAAGTTTAAAACACCAGTCGATAAAACTTACAAAGATCTACTATCTGACAAAACAGTTGTCAAAGGAAGAAGATATATCTCTATGGCTGATGTAACAAAAGAGGTTATATTTGGTGAAGAGGGATACTACT
>JAOXRY010000003.1 GCA_025800305.1 Campylobacterales bacterium
AATCAAGAAAAAAACAAACTCTAATCCTTTAGAGGCATGGACACTAAGAAGATTAACTCCTTCTCCTTGGCTCATCTCTCCTCCACCTAGAACCATTGCATTAATGAATCTATTGTTGTCAGAGTAGTGTTTTGATAGCTCTTTTAAAGTGTTTGTTTTTTTCTTGATTCTCTCTCTTGCTTCTTGTACTAGATTTTCATCTACTTGGTGATTTTTTGTTCCTCTTTTTTTTGCTAGTGTCTCTGTTATCTCTTGGTAAAAGTCAGAGCTAATAATATTACTAATGAGTTCTGATGGAATACTTGTATATTTATCTTTCTTAATCAATTTGTAGAACTTGTAGATACTCTCGATACTCTCATTATTTAGTTTATAATAGTTTAGAAGTTGATGGTCTAAAAACTCATCTGCAAAGGATAGTTTGTTTAGATCTAAGATTTTTGATTGGATAAGTTCCTCTTCATCAAAAAGTGAGAATTGTTTTGCTTTTCTTGTTTTGAAAAAATCTGTTTTACTCTCTGTATCAAGTAGGGCTGATATTACACTGTTTGGATTGATTGTTAGAAGTCCATCATAGATCTCTTTTGCTGTGCCACTTCCGATTCCTTTTGAGTACTCAAAGATATGGATAAATGCCAAAACATCCTTTGGATTTACAAACAGCATAAAAATATCAAGAAGGGCTTTTACTTCTAAAGCATCAAAAAATGAGTTTGAACCTTTTCTACGACAGGGGATTCCAAGTTCACGGAGCATTGCTTCAATTCCATCTGCTGATGAGTTATTTCTAAAAATAACAGCTGTTTCATCATAGCTAAACTCAGAAGCTTTGATTTTCTCTGCTATTCCTTGGTATTGGGTAAATAGTTCATCATATTCTAATAGGGTAGGGAAAGAGTGGATATCCTCTCTAAAAACAGTCAGATTCTTTGGATAGATTCTTTCGTTGTATTCAATTACTTTTGTTGCCAGTTTTAAAATTGGTTTTGTTGATCTATAGTTTTTATCTAGGGTAAAAACTGTTGCATCATCATACCGTTGGTCAAATGTTGCAATAATCTCAATTTGTGCACCATTAAAGGCATAGATACTCTGATCATAATCACCAACACAGAAAATTGAAGGTGGTTGTATCGCTTCTAAAAGTCTGTTTTGCAAAGGATTTGTATCTTGGTACTCATCAACTAAAACCTCCTTGAATGGGCTTTCAACGACGTTATTCTCTAACGCTTTAACCATATTTAATAGTAGGTCATTAAATCCTGCAAAACCAAGTTCATCTTTTGTTTTTTCATAAGAGTCAATTACATCTTGATAGAACATCAAATAGGCTTTATGATCCTCATTTTTACGAACTAGCCAGTCATAGAAATCTTTATCTCCAGTATTTTGCCAAAGCCAGTAATATTCTAAAAGAGATTTATAAACTAAGGGTTTATAGTCAACTCCAGCATTGGAAAAATCATGATTATCAAATACACTTTTAAAAAGAACTTTTAGATCTCCTGGCTGTTTTAAAACTACAGGAATATTTTCTTTTTTTAACCACTTATATGAAACTGCGTGGAAAGTTCCTGCTGTTACTTGGTTGGCAACGTCTTTCCCAAAGTATGAAGAGAGCCTCCCTATCATCTCTGCTGCAGCTTTATTGGTGAATGTGAGAAGCAAGATCTCTTCTGGTTTTACTCCACTTTGAATAAGGTGGGCAATTCTTCCAACAATTGTAGAGGTTTTCCCTGTTCCTGCCGAGGCGATAATCAGGTTGTGACCATTGTCTGCTGTTGCTGCTGTTAATTGTTCATTATTTAGTCTAGATAGTGGCAATCTTATTCTTTTTTCTGTAATATTAGGGATGCGAATTTTACCAATATTCTTATTATTTACTACTATCCTTTTTGCAGACCATTTTGATGACGGTTTTAAAGCTTTTGCAATTGATGATATTAAGACAGCTAGTAAGCATTTTCAAAAAGGTGTAAAGAAAAATGATAGACGTTCTATTTATTATATGGGCTATATTCTTTTCTACAATAAACAAAAACAAGATGAGGGTATGGAACTTATGAGACGTTCTGCTTATATGAACTATCCTGAGGCAAATTTTATGCTTGGAAATATTTTTTACAAAACTGGTAAGTTTAAAACAGCTTTAAAATGGCTCAAACGTGGAGCTAGGCTCAATCATCCTAAGTCTATTTATCTTATTGGTTATATGTATGAAATCGGGGCTGGGGTGAAAAAAAGTAAGTATTCTGCTAGGTATTGGTATAAAAAGATTGGGATTAAAATTTAACTAAAAATTTAGACTATCTAATAGTCAAAAGGAGCTTAGCTCCTTTTGGCGTACTATTTATTTTTTTTGTATTCAACAACCATCGCATAAGCTTCGTCTTTTAGCTTAAGCTTTTTCTTTTTAAGAACCTCTAAGTCCATATCAGACATATGTTTTCTCTCTTCTTCAACAGCTGTAATTTCATCATCTAAAGCGTTGTGCTCATCAAAAATTTTTGCAAAGTGTGCATTCTCTTGTTTTAAAGCTGAAACTTCTTCTCTATATTCGTGAAGCATAGTATTTCCTTACATTTAGTTTTTGTGATTTTACATTAATAAGTATAAAAAATTGGGCATAAAAAAAGGGAGAGACTCAAAAGAGCCTCTCCCTTAAAGTCTTAGTGCTAATTAACCAAGAAATGGGTTAGCGTAAAGAGCGATAAGAGCAATTACAAGTGTATAAATAACCTGTGCTTCGATCATCGCAAGAGCAATAAACATAGTTGTCATAAGTTTACTACCCATACCTGGGTTTCTAGCTGTACCAGCGATTGTTGCAGCAGCAGTGTGACCCATACCGATAGCACCACCAAGAGCAGCGATACCAAGACCAACACCAGCAGCTAGTACTGAGTAAGCTTTTAAAGTTTCATTTGCAACTGCACCGTCTGCAGCAAATAATGTAGCAGTCATTGCTACGAATACGAAAAGAATTTTTTTCATATTGTTCTCCTATAAATTTTTTCAAAAATCGTTCGGCTTGCGTAAACAGCGAAGAACCACTGCCAACAGCGACATAAATGCCATCTGTTTCCCTACTAGAGATTTGGTTGGTGGAATTATACCCTAAACACTTTAAAAAAGAGGTTTGAAAAATAACTAAATTTAGATATAATCCTTTTTAGAATAATCAAAAACCTTAAAATCCATTCGGCTAATGGATTAGTGAGTAAATGGCTAGGGCTTCGGCTCTAGCCTTTTTTTTTGGTTTATTGGTTTAATGGTTGGGGTTTGGGGATAGATTTACTCAAAGGTTTCCTTTGATTATTCGTTTGGTGGTCATTTTAATTTTAGTTTTATTCTTTGTAACAAAACTATATTAATCTAAAAGAGGGCTAGCCACCCTCGACCCCAGCATTAGCGACAGGGAAAACAAATTAAAATTTCTTCTTTTATTTATCAGTATTATTGATTAAGCTTAAGTGTATCGAATATTTTGTTTTCTTTTTCTGATAATTTAAGTCCTTTTTTGTATCTTGCAAATAGGTGTGTATAGAGATGATTTATTATGGACTCTTTTATGCTTGAAAAGGAAAGTC
>JAOXRY010000010.1 GCA_025800305.1 Campylobacterales bacterium
CTGTACTTGACGAAGCTGAAAAAGGTCTTTTTAACCAGATCTATATTCTATTATTTGTAGATCTTGTAATTATATTATCTCTTATTTTTATCTTTAAAAACTACATTACATCACCTATAAAAAAACTAAGAAATGGCATTAGAAATATTGAACAAAAACTCGTAAGTGATAGTAAAGAGTTTGGAGAAGACGATAAAATCGTCATTGATCAAAAAGATGAGTTAGGTCAGATCTCAAATGCAGTAAATGTTATGGTTGAAACCCTTGGAGAACTACTACATAAACTAGATGGAGAGATGATGGAGATAAAACTTATCGAAAAAGAAGTTTCTGAAAAATCCAAAGAAGGAGAGCTTCTTCTTGGTATGACCACAACTATGAGTAATGGTATTCAAAACAATGTTCAGAACATTCAAGAATCTTTTGTAGAAGTTTCCAATGAGTTAGAAAATATTAATGAATTAAATCATGACGCTTCTAGTAAATCTTCAAAAGTTCTTGTAAATACAGAACACATGGAACAAGAGTTAACAAAGATCGTTGATTCTATCCATGAATCAAGAGATACAACAAGTAGTTTAAATACAAGTGTAGATGATATAAACAATATTATCTCATTAATCAAAGACATTTCCGAACAGACCAATTTACTTGCATTAAATGCTGCAATTGAAGCTGCTCGTGCTGGAGAACATGGACGTGGGTTTGCTGTTGTTGCAGATGAAGTTAGAAAACTGGCAGAAAGAACACAAAAAGCAACAGCAGAAGTTGAAAGTAGCATTAACGTTTTAAAACAAAACTCTGTAAGTATTTTAGAAAAAACAGAGACAATGGAAGGAATGGCAAATAAAACAACAGAGGTTTTATCAACCTTTAAATCAAGTATTGAACAATTATCCACAAATACAGAAGAGATCAAAAACAGAAACAAACACGTTTCCAATGAGATCTTTTCAAATCTTGTAAAACTTGATCATATTGTTTTCAAATCTGGTGCATACTCTTCTATTTTCACAAGAAACTTCAATCAAGAACTTTCCAACCATACACAGTGTAGATTAGGTAAGTGGTACACTGGAAAAGGGAAAGAGATGTTTGGACATAAGGAGAGTTTTGGTGAAATTGACACTCCACACAAACTAGTTCATGAAAATATGATTCAAGCAACACAAATAACTCAAGAGGCTCACATCGTGGAAAATGGTGTCAAATTAAAAGAGCTACTTACAGATACAGAAAAAGCAACAGAAGAACTATTTAAAATACTGAATAAACTAGTAAGAGAGTAGAAGAAAAGAGAGAGGGAAAACTCTCTCTTTTTAATTAAAGCTTCAGATCTTTTTTAAGATTTTTATACACGTAGTTTGGCATTGCAAAAAGTGCTAAGTGAATATCTGAATTGTAATAATCTAAACCATCCAACATATCTACAGCTTGAAGTCTTACATCTGCTGTAGGATGCCACTTCTTTGATGCAAAAATAAACTCTCCCTCAAAAGGAATAACAAATCTAAACTTATCAAAAGACTTTAGATCTTCATTAAAGTTTTCACTATCCCATGTGTCTCCATGGAACACACAGATTCCATCATCAGTTAAAAGTGTGTGAAGAGTGTTTCTATCTTCTACCTCTTGCTCATCATCTGTGTAGATAATGTTGTAATCACTATCTTTAACACTATCAAGTGACTCACACTTAACAACTTCCACATTACTATGCTTTCTAATCTCGTTTTCAAGCTCAAAAAGACCATCACCAAGGATTAACACCTTTTTAGGTTCTAGGTGTACACAAAGAGCTGGATGTGCCATAATTTCATTAAAAATAAACTCATAATCCATAATCAATTAATTCCCCATTTAAAAATTTAACAAGATCTTATCACTAACTTGCTAAAATCCATTTTTAATAAGTAAATAAAAATCACAAGGAATATATATGTGTGTTGAAAGAGTTCAAAGGCTTATGATGGTTGCGTTCTTAGCAGCTATTTTCTACTTTGTATCAGTAGCATCAAATGGAATTGCTTTAATCTTAATTAGTTTTATGGCTTTAATGCTTCTTGTTTGGGCTTTAATTGACTTTTGTCCATCTGTATGGATACTAAGCAAATTTTTACCAAAGTGTTGGGGGAAGAGATAGATGAGTATCTCATATAAAGATTCTGGTGTTGATATTGACGCTGGAAACAACCTAATCGAGAGAATTAAACCAGCAGTAAAGAAAACCTTTACTCCTAACGTTTTAGGAAACATTGGTGGATTCGCTGGTGCATATAAGATCCCAAGTGGTTACAACTCTCCTGTTTTACTATCTGCAACAGATGGTGTTGGAACAAAATTAAAATTAGCAATTGAAAGTGGTAAACTTGATACTGTAGGTATCGACTTAGTTGCTATGTGTGTAAATGATTTAATCTGTAGTTTTGCAGAACCTATGTTTTTCCTTGACTACTACGCTACAGGAAAACTAAACGTTGACGAAGCACAATCTGTAATCGAAGGTATTGCTGAGGGATGTTTGAGATCTGAATGTAGTTTAGTTGGTGGAGAAACTGCTGAAATGCCAGGAATGTATAGTGAGAAAGATTTTGACTTAGCTGGTTTCTCTGTTGGTGTTACAGAAGAAGAAGATCTTACAAGATCTGCAAGTGTTTCTGAAGGAGATGTTTTAATCGCTCTTAAAAGCTCAGGTGTTCACTCAAATGGATACTCACTTGTAAGAAAACTTTTCTTTGATAAATTAAATATGAAATTTAACGATGACTTTGAAGGAAAACCATTAATCGATACTCTTCTAACTCCAACAGAGATCTATGTTAAAAAATTCAAAGAAGTTAAGAGTGATATTAAAGCTCTAGCACACATTACAGGTGGTGGTATTGTAGAGAACTTACCAAGAGTTCTTCCTGATAATCTAAGTGCTAAAGTTGATGAGTCTAGCCTACAGATTCTTCCTATCTTTGACTATATGG
>JAOXRY010000028.1 GCA_025800305.1 Campylobacterales bacterium
AGTCATGGTTCATTCTTCCATGCTCCTGAAGAGACGTTAAGACTATTAGCTGCTGCAAATGAAACTGCACAACAAGCAAGACTAAAACTGGTAAAAGTTTTAGCTAAGCATGGTGCAATTAACTATACAGCTCCAGATTTTAGTACAAAAGAAAAAGCTCAAAAACTTGCAGGTGTTCCTTTAAAGAAACTGATTGATGCAAAAATGAATTTCAAAAAAACACTTGAACAACAATGGTATAAAGAGGCTGTTTCTGCTAAAAGATTAAACTTAGAATCAAGAAAAGATGTTGATACTAAGTCTTCTTACTTTAGCAAGTAACTAAATAAATAAAAAAGGAGGGAAACCTCCTTTTTTAAATCTACTTAAGAGTCTTTTTCAGACTTTTAACTATATTTAAAAGAAGCATTTTTGACAAGATTTTTAACCTCTTATTACCTTATGTTTTTCTTATTAATCAATCTAGCTATAGGTGCTAGTATTGGTACATTTATAGAAAATGACTATGGTAGTACTGTAGCTAGAGAGTTTGTATATAACTCTATTTGGTACGAATTACTTTTGATTTTTTCTGGAGTCAACCTTTTAGCTATTGGATTTAAATCCAAACTCTATAAAAACTTTCCAAAAGGGATTTTTCATATAGCTTTTATCATCATATTAATAGGTGCTGGACTTACAAGGTATTATGGATATGAAGGTTCTATTCACATTAGAGAAGGTAAAAAAAGCGACACAATAAGAGATCTTGAAACTAAACAGCCATCAAAACTGCCCTTTGCTGTAAAACTAAAAGATTTCCAAATGGTACGTTATCCTGGAAGTTCTTCTCCTTCTGAATATTCAAGTTATGTAACAGTTATTGATAGCGAGAAAAACTTAGAGTTTGACTATCACATTTATATGAATCATACTTTAGAATATAGAGGATATAAATTTTTTCAAACCTCTTATGATGTTGACGAAAAAGGGACAATTCTTACAGTTAATAAAGATCCAGGAAAAGTGACTACATATGTCGGATACATTCTTCTTTTTCTAGGGCTAATTCTTAACTTATTTGATAAGAATTCAAGATTTAGAACTCTTTTTAGAAGGATAAACAAAAACTCAATTATTACAATTTTACTTCTTTGTATTACTACTTTAGATCTAAAAGCTAGCAACTACATAGAAAACTACTTAGAAGAACATAGAGAAAAATCTATAAAGGTTAGTGAGGAATTTTCAAAACTTGTTGTCCAATCGAGAATGGGACGAATGAAACCTCTTGATACTTTAAACAAAGAAGTAATAAGAAAAATCAGTGGAAAAGAGACTATTCTTGGTATGAATTCCAATCAAGTTGTTTTAGGAATGTTTCTAAGACAAAGAATCTGGAAAACAGTCCCAATGATTAAAGTTAAAACTTCTAAACTGAAAAAGAAAATTGGACTAAAGACAGATAATCTGGCAACATTTAAGCAGTTTTTTCAAAATGGAAAATACATATTAGAAGATGAAGTTGAAAAAGCATACAAAATACAACCTTCAAAAAGAGGAACCTATGAAAACGACCTTATAAAAGTTGATGAAAGACTAAATATTGCTTTTATGGTCTATTATGGTTCTTTGTTGAAAATTTTTCCTCTTATAGGTGACAAAAACAATACTTGGCTAGATTTTAGAAAAATCTGGCAATTCGCCCAAGGAGAACAAGGAAACAAGATAAGGCTTACAGCTCAAAGATTTGTAGATAGTGGTTTTAATAGAGACTATAAAAGTTTAGAAACCTACATAAATGATATTAAAAACTACCAAAGAGAGTTTGGCAAAAACGTCATTCCTCCATTAAAAAAAGTAGAGAATGAGATACTTTTAAACAAAGCTAAGATCTTTCCAAGACTTACAATTGGATATTTAATTACAGGTTTTCTTCTCTTAGTTTTAAGTTTTATTACTTTACTAAAAAAGTCTCAACTACCAAAAAAGATTTATTTCTTTATTCTCTTTATTATTTCAGGACTTTTTCTTATCCACACTTTTGGTCTAGGGGCTAGATGGTATATTAGTGGTCATGCTCCGTTTAGTGATACTTACGAAACAATTATATATATAGGCTATTCTTCTTGTTTAGCTGGTCTTCTTTTCTTTAGAAAATCTCTTTTCGCCTTAAGTGCCTCAATGATAATGGCAGGTATTTTTATGTTTGCAGGACATTTAGGGAATATAGATCCAGAAATCACTAATCTAGTTCCTGTTTTAAAATCTTTTTGGCTTACCATCCATGTTTCAGTAATAACAGCTAGTTATGGTTTTTTTGGAGTTAGTGGACTAATTGGTGGGATAACTCTTATCCTCTTTGCCTTAAAAAAGAATCTAGATGTTAAAAAAACAATTAATAACCTTACAGATCTCAACGAAATCTCCTTAATTTTAGGGCTAACCCTTTTAGTAATTGGAAACTTTTTAGGAGGTGTTTGGGCTAATGAGTCTTGGGGAAGATATTGGG
>JAOXRY010000029.1 GCA_025800305.1 Campylobacterales bacterium
TCCAATATCGCTTCTAATGTGATTTGTGAAGTAGAAGATAAAAAGAAAAGAGAATCGGCTGTTTGGGAACAGTTAAAGATGAAGTTTAAACCAGAGTTTTTAAATAGACTGGATGATGTAGTTGTATTTAACCCATTAGGCTTAGAAGAGTCAAAACAGATTGTTTCAATTATGACAGAAGAGTTAAAAGAAAAATTAAAGGACCAAGAGATCTACTTAGAGTTTACAGATAAAGCTAAAGAAGTGGTAGCTAATATCGGTTTTGACCCTGTATTTGGTGCTAGACCACTAAGACGTGCTCTAAATAGAACTGTGGAAGATATCCTTGCTGAATTGATTCTAAAAGATGAAGTTGAAAAAGGAAATAGGGTACTTTTTGATGAGGAGAATGGGGAGCTAAAAGCTACAGTAAAAAATATCTAAAAATAATATGTTCTAGTTTTTATTAGTTCTTTAGGAGAAACACCAAATTCATTATAAAATGCATTGGTAAAGTTGTTTGCAAACTTAAATCCAACTAGGTTTGCAATTTCATTAATATTATATTCACTAGATTGTAAAAGTTCTTTAGCATGGTTGAGTTTGTACTTACTTAATAGTTTGTAAGGAGTTGTTTCAAAGACCTGTTTAAAGCCTTTTTTTAGCTTAAATTCATTTAAATGAACCCTCTTTGCCAATTCAACAATTGAAGGAGGGTTTTTCATATTGGAAAGTAATATTTCTTTTGCTTTATATATAGCATCTTTATCATATTCATCTAGGAAAATTTCTTGCTTTTTATCTTTTAATTTTTCTAATTCTAAAGAGAGAAGTTCTAAAGATTTTCCTTGAATATAGAGATTTGCCAACTCCCCTTTTAAGTTGCAATTTATAATGTTATTCACAAGGATTTGAGACTGTACAAAAGTAGGAGAACAACTTAGTATTTGTAGATTTTGTTTATTGGAAGCATATTTCTCTAAAAGACTCTCCTTTAAATTTCTTTGTAGAAAATCCTCTCCTAAAATAAGTCTTACTTGTTTTACTTCTTTTGTTTCAAACTCTCTTATTCCTTCTGTTTTATCAAAAAGTGATATAGTCGTAAAACCTTCTTTAAATTCTATTTTTTGTTTTTCTTTGTTTATGTAGTTTGTTTTCCCTTTTTGAGAAATTGTAATAACAAATTTTTTTTCATTTTGTGTATTGGCTTCTGTAACTATAGGTTCTTTTAAGTTGTAGTCTGTTTTCAATAGATAGAAACCATTTTGTATAGTAATCTTTTCCATGTAATCACTACCAATATCTTTTGGAAAGCTATCTTTTACTACAGAGTCATTTGAATCAAAACGAGCCTTTAAATTATTATTTACTTTTATTTTACACACACTTTTCCCTCAATAATAGAAATCATTCCTTCCATAATATAAATGATATTGAATATCATTATTTTAAACTATATACTCTGGATTATTAAAACCAACTGAAAGTGAGAAAATGATTAATGAAAAAACAAATATTAATCGGGTTAAGTGTGTTGTTTGCAACAAAAATTTTAGCAGACACAAATAGTAGTTTAGGAACTATAACTATTACCGCACAAAAGACAGAGGAAAATCTACAACAAGTACCTATTTCTATGGATGTATATGACAGTTTTAAAATAGAGGATTATTCAATATCTACACTTGAAGATATTGGAAAATACACATCTAATTTGATGTTATTTAATACTGGACAACAAGGATTAACATCTCCATCAATTAGAGGAATTGCTGCAAGTGTTGCCACGTATTCGACTCCTGTTAGTCTCTATGTTGATGGAGTGCCAACAATGAGTAGTTTTGGATATAGCGATAGTATTGAAGATATTGAAAGAATAGAAGTTTTAAAAGGTCCACAAGGTACTTTCTACGGAAAGAACTCTGAAGCAGGAGTAATCAATGTTATTACTAAAAAACCTGATAACCAAACAAAAGGTAAGATTTTTTCAAAATTTGGAAACAATGGCAAACTTGAGTATGGTATTAACTTTTCTGGACCAATTATAAAAGATAAATTTTATGGAAGTATTGGATACAAACATAATGAAAAAGATGGATTTATAAAAGATAGTCAAACAGGAGAAAAGATCAATAATAAAGAAAATGACTATGGAAAAATTAATCTAAGGTTTACTCCTAACGAAAGCTTAGATATATCAATTATAGGTTCAAAAAGCAAAAATAATAATGGAGCACATGATTGGGCAAAAGCTGGACAAACGGATAATATAACAGTAGATTCAAATCTTAAAGGATCATCAACTCCTACAATTGAGACTTTAGCTTTAAGTATTGATTATAAGATGAATGAAGATACTAAGATTAAATCCATTTCAACAAAGAGAACCCATAAAGATAGTGCAGTAGTTGACAATGACCTTTCATCAGCAACAGTAAGACACTTCTATAGAGATTACAAATTTGAGACAGTTTCCCAAGAGGTCAGATTAGAAAAAAGAATTGATAAAACAAATGTCGTTACAGGTCTGTATTTTGATAAAAGTAAAGACGACCTTTCATTAGTCAAAATTACAACGTTAGATCCTACAGGTGGAAACTCTAAACCTCAAACACTAACATCAAAAACATATAGTGTTTTTACAAATGTTATCCATCCTTTCACAAATAAATGGACTATAAACACAGGAATTCGG
>JAOXRY010000049.1 GCA_025800305.1 Campylobacterales bacterium
GAAGTCCATAATATCAAAAATCGATCTTATGATTTCCCCAATATAGCGGTCTTTAATGTATCCAGTTTGATTGTGATGGATAATACTTGGAAGTACCTCTTTTATTCTTGTGGCAAGTACTTTAGTCATAATTTTTGTATCAACATTAAGAAGTGAGATAGGCCTCCAATTTTCTAGAAGGGAGCGATCTTTCCCTTTTTTCTCTATAAGAGTAATAACAGCTTGCTTTTGTGACACAGACATTTCTCCTTTTTCAAAACATTCGTTTGCGGAGCAGATGAAAGGGTAACTGATTAAAGACCAGAATTTTTTAAAGAACTCGATGGGGATTCCATCATTTCCTGGTGTTTTATTATTTTGGAAGCTATCTAGTGATTTATAACACTCATCAGCAGAGATTTTACCTTCGCAAAAAGTTTTTATCTACTTCAGATAATTTAGGTATATTAAGACTGTCTAGAAAGAGCGAAATTTCCTTACTATTGTTCGACTTTTTGTTGAAGCTTTGATATAATTTCTGGTAAAAACGCTTCTTCTCATTGAGAATTTTGAGGGGATCTGTGGTGATCCAGCCATTTATGTACAA
>JAOXRY010000066.1 GCA_025800305.1 Campylobacterales bacterium
TAGAAACAGACACTGCCAAACTTTCTACAAAACTTAAATCACTGGAGTATCAAATAAGTGAAGGACTAGTTTTTTCCAATAAACTAAAATCTTTTGATTCTCTAAACGAGATCTTAGACAAAATAGAAGAGAATAAAAATCTAATATTAGACTCATGGGTTGATAAACCTATTGTTGAAGAAACTCTTTCAAAACACAATATATCAAAGAAGTTTTTCAAAAATCATTTTGGTGAGAGAATTTTTGATTATTTTATAGGAGTAATAAACAAAACCAATGAACTTGGAAATTGTCCTGTCGTTATTGTAATGCTTGAATTTTTTAAAAATAAAAATCTCCCACTTGAAGATGTTTACACAATCTGTGTCAACTTAAAAAACACTTTTATCAATACAGTTATTGGAAAGTATGGTTTTAAAGAGTCTCTTTTTGAAGAAGCAACATATATTCTTGATAAAAACTTTGAAGGTGTAATCACAAACTATATGAAAATAGTTATTTTCTCAGATAAACTAAACCAACAAAAAACACAAAACAAAGAGATAGAAAAAGAGGAATTAGATAGAAAAAAGCCTGATGAAAACTATATTGAGTATGTACTAGAACACGATATCTTAGAACTAAAAGACTTAGAGAATGAAATAGATAATCTTGTTATTTCTATTACAATGACCAAAGAGCCAAACCAACAGCAATTCACCTTACTGGGAAATAAACTTTCTCACTACGGATCTGTACTTCTAACCTATCCTATCTTTTCAGGATTAGGAAACTACATTGTAAAACTTGGTGAACACTTTATAAAAGATAGTGAAACTTTACCAAATGATTTGGTCAAACTTTCTACAATCGCTCTTTTTATTGAGAGTTTTTTAAATGATTTAATTGTTTGGAGAAAAGAGGTTTTTGAAAATGTAACAGAAGATCCAGATTTTTTAAATAACTCTTTTTTTAGTAATATTGAAACTATCATCAACGTCATCGAAGATAATCAAGATGAAGCAAATAGCCACAAAGAAGAAGTAAATTTCTTTTAAGGAGCCACCAGCTCCTTAAAAGCTAATTTTTAAACAGTAACTTTTGCCCCTGTTGTCTTACTAAAAGTCTTTCCAGCCATAGCACAAACCATTACAGCAACATCACTAGGATTAGAGGAAGTAGATAGATCAATAGAGTTTAATCTAATACCATCTCCAAGATTTGCCTCTTGTGAAATCATCACAACTGTAGGCTCTACACCAACAACTAAAAATTCTAAGATCTTTTGATTAGACACAAAACTAGAAGAGCTAGAAACAATAATATCAATCCCTCCAAAACTTCTTATAGCGACCTCTAAAACTTTCTCAATATCACTTTCATTGGATAAATCACAAGCTACACCAACAATAGAAGAGGAGTTATAGATCTTTTCAACTTGAGAGTCCTTATCTAAAGCGACAATCATGCCTCCATTTTTACTTAATGTTTCTATTGTTGCTTTTCCAATTTCACTAAGACCCTCTGTAACAACTACAACCTTCCCACTAAACTCAGGAGCCGAACCACCCTTTTTTAATTTAGCCTGTTCCAAAGACCAATACTCAACATCAAAAATATCTTTTGGTGATAAAGCTTTATACCCACCAAACTTTTTAGCCTTCAAAATCGCTTCAAAAGTGTGGTCATTAATATCTTTAATGATATTGGCTTCTTTTACATTTTTTCCAAAGGATAGAGTTCCCTTCCCTTTCCAAATAGCAAAATTTGGAGCTGGGTTTAAACAGGTTTCATCTGTTTTATTCTCTTCAAAATATTTCTTATACTCTTTTACAAAACTATCAAGATCTTTTTCAAAATCCGCTGTTAAAATAGCTGGAGTTCTCTTTGTTCTAATAACATGGTCAGGAGTAAGTGGACCTTGCTGTGAGATCTTCTCTACATTCTCATTGGAAAAACTAACAGCTAGATCTGAATCATTAAGCTTTGCAATTGTCGCAGCTCCTTTAAGATCTGAAACTTTCTTTCTAATCTTTGCTAACTCCATTAGATCTACATTAGACTCTTGTTTTTCAATATTCAGTTCTGCACCATTTTTTGAAAGATAATCCTCAGCTCTACTCACAAGTTCTATCATCTTCTCATAAGCCTCTTTACCACTATCAGCAAAAGTAAAAAGCCCATGATTTAAAAGAACCATCCCCTCATAATCATCCCAATTCTTCCCCTTGGACATCCTATGAACAAGCCGCGCAAGAACAAACCCTGGCATAATATAAGGAATCACTAAGATCTTATCTCCTAAAGCCTCTTTGATTCTTTCTTCCCCATTTTCCGTATTTGTGATGGTAACCACCGAATCAGCATGAGTATGATCCACAAACTTATAAGGAATAAGAGCGTGTAAAATAGCCTCAACAGAAGGATTTGGAGCAGAAGGATTTGTCATAGCAGACCTCTGTCCAGAAACCATGTCAATATCACTAAGCTCTTCCAACTCTGCCATCTTTAAAAGCACATCCATCCTCACAGGAGCAAAACCAGGAGCTTCAATCGTCGCTAGATCCCAACCACTTCCCTTTACATAAAGGATATCTTCCTCTTCTCCAAAAAGATTCTTCACCTTTGATTTTACAGATGTGTTTCCCCCACCATGTAAAACCAAAGACTCATATTTTCCTAAGAGTCTCGATGTATAGACTCTTAGATCTAAATCTGTTTTAAACTCACTTGCTTCTTTATCGTTCCATAAACTTTTCATTTTTCTAAAAACCCTTGTTCTAATTATTTTAAGATTATATCATCTTAATAAAATACACAAAGCCAAATAGTAACTTCATCTTCTGAAGTCTCTTCAACCCTATGTTTCACACCCTTGGGAATATTGAGATAATCCCCCTCTTTTAAAAGAGTCTCACTTCCATCAAAAAACTTAATAAGCCCAGATCCTTTTAAGACGATAACCCACTCATTCTCATCTTGGTCGTACCAAAAATCTTTCTCTGATTTTTGTCCTGTGGAGATGATTTTCTCTATTCTCACATTGTCGTTTTTTATGATTGTTTGGGCAACTTCTTTGTCTAGTTTATTTGGGAGATCTCTGAATATATTATCCATTTTTCCTAAGCTCTTTTCTTGCTCTTCTATCTACAACCGTAAAGATTTTCTCTATGGTATTTCTACTCTTTGAAGGAGAGTGACCTTTCACTTTTACAATCTCTAGATCTAACTCATCCACTAGCTGATAAAACTCAATATAGAGATCTGTGTTATTCAATTTTTTATCATTCTTCCCCTGGAAATTATTCGCCTCTAATTTAGCTCTTCTATTTTCCAATCCACAGATACATTGAGAGTCTGTATAAAGAGTGATTTTCTGTTTTTTATCTTGTACAGATCTAAGAGCCTTTATTGAAGTTTGGATCTCTAGTTTTGTTGAGCTTGTGTTTTGAAAATTGAAGATTGAAATCTGGTTTTCAATTTCTTCTTTTGTGAGAGATTCAAAATCTTCTCCCTCTAAAAAAAGAACAGCACCAACACCCTCTTTTATTTTAGTGTTGACGCTGACATCACAGAAAATTGAAAGTTCTATAATAGATCTTTAAAAGCTTTTTCAATCTCTTTTAGAACTGGTCTAATAATCCCTCTCTCAGTTATAAGCCCAGTTACTAATCTATTAGGAGTAATATCAAATCCGTAGTTAAGTGCAGGAGACTCTTTTGGAGTAATCAAAAGCTCATCAACCTCTCCTTTAGAATTCACCCCTCTCATATATTTTACCTCATCTTCAGATCTGGTTTCAACAGGAATATCTTTCACCCCATCGATAATCTCAAAATCAAAAGTCGAAGCTGGAAGAGCTATGTAAAAAGGGATATTGTTATCTTTTGCAGAAAGAGCTTTTAGGTAGGTTCCTATTTTATTTGCCACATCCCCTTGTCTTGAGACTCTATCAGCTCCTGTAATAGTAACATCAACATCCTTGTTGCATTAAAAATCCACCTGTATTATCAGCGATGATTGTATGGTTTATTCCTGCTTTACTAAGTTCCCAAGCTGTTAGGTTTGCTCCTTGGTTTCTTGGTCTTGTTTCATCAACCCAAACGTGGATTTTCATCCCTCTTCTTTTTGCTTCATAGATTGGGGCCAGAGCTGTTCCATCATCTACAATTGCCAACCATCCAGCGTTACAGTGGGTAAGGACATTAAGAGTATCTCCATCTTTTGCTTTTAAGATCTCTTCAAACTTATCAGCGCCTAGCTTTCCAATCTCTTTAGATCTTTCAACATCTTCATCAGAGATCTTAATTGCTTCTTCCAAAGCAACTTCAATAAGATCTCCCTCTGCTTTTTCCAAAACAGATATCATCCTATCCACTGCCCACATAAGATTCACAGCAGTTGGTCTTGACTCTCTTATCTCTTTTGCTTTTTCTAAGATTTCATCCATGGTGTTAGACTCTCTAACAGCTAGATAAACACCAAAAGCAGCAACGTTTCCAATAACCCCAGCTCCTCTTACAATCATATCTGCTATTGCAACAACAGCGTCTTTTGATGTTTTTAAAGTTACTGTTGTCTCTTCAAAAGGGAGTTTTGTTTGGTCAAGTACTACAAGGTTTTTCTCATCGTCTAGCCAAAATGGTCTATATTTTCCGTTCATTACCAGCTGTCCTCAGCAGACTCTTCATCAGAGATTCTAATATTTGCTTCTGTATTACATATTTTTAAAGGTTTGATAAGGTTCTTATCAAAGCTGTGTTCACCTTCTAATTTCTCAATTGGAACATAGGCGTGTTTTGCTCTGTCCATCTCAACAACAAGAAGATTTTCAACTTTTTCCATACATTTTAAAATATATACAACGTTATTTTCATTTCTCAGTCTAATCTCAATAAACTCATCTTCCTCTTCAATTAGCTCTAAGATCTCCTCTTTTAGATCTTTGATTGCTGTCTCCATGTCATCTACAAAATCTTCAAATTTGTAATCTTTTTTTATTTTACTCATGTTCTATTCTTCCAGTAGTTTTTTTGGGATCTCTTTTTTTGGTTTAATGTTGGAAACTTCTTTGAGCTTCTCCACCTGACCAACTAAGTTTCCTCTTCCCTCACTTAGCTTTTTAAAGGAGTCATTGTAGCTGTCATTTGCTTTTTTTAAAGAATCTCCAACCTTTTCCAGATCTGTAATAAAACCAACAAACTTTCCATAAAGTTCTTCTGCTCTTTTTGCAACGTCTGCAATTGATTGGGCTTGCTTTTCATATCTCCAAGTGTTCTCAACAGCTCTTAGTGCAACAAGAAGTGTTGTAGGACTAACAAGGATGATTTTTTGTTTAAATGCAAAATCATAAAGATTCACATCACTTTCTAATGCCAACATCAAAGCACCCTCAATTGGAACAAACATAAAGATAAAATCAAGACTATTAACATTCTGTAAATTCTCATACTTTTTATCTGCTAAAGATCTGATATGCTCTTTTATTGAGAGAAGATGGCTTTTTATATGACTCTCTTTTTCCTCTTCATTTTCTGCTGAAACATACTCATTATAAGCAGTCAGAGATGTTTTGGCATCAATAATAATATGCCTCTCGTCAGGGAGATTGACAACAACATCTGGTCTAAAACTTCTCTCTTCATCACTTTTTAAACTGACCTCTCTTTGGTACTCATGACCTTCTCTAAGCCCACTAGATTCCAGAACTTTTTCTAAAACCATCTCTCCCCAGATACCTTGCTGTTTATTTTGACCTTTTAAGGCGTTGGTAAGATTGAGAGCGTCTGTGCTGATTTTTAGATTGAGATCTTTAAGATTTTTTAGTTCATTTTGAAGAGCAGATCTGTCTTTTGACTCTTTGTCATAAACATCTTCTACCTTCTTTTTAAAATCTTCGATTTGTGTTTTAACAGGAGTTAAGATCTGACCTAATCCTTTTTGATTTTCTTCATGGAGTTTTTTACTACTTTTTTCTAAGATCTCATTGGCAAGATTTGTAAACTCTTGTTTTAATTTCTCCTCATTGGCTTTTAAGTCCAAAAGTTTCTCTTCCATATTGTTTTTTTGTTCATGGAGCTTTGTTTGGAGCTCTGAGATATATGCTTGATTGGATTTTAGCTCTTCGTTGTTTTCATTATTAATTATATTGACTCTCTCTATCTCACTTTTAAGATATGAGATGACCCTCTCTTTTTCCTCAATTTTTGCTTCTAAAGTCGCCTTTTCAACTAAGAGATCTTTCCCATCTTTTTTTGTAAGCATATAGATAATCACACCAAAACCAACAACCAATAAAACTATTAAAATTTCCATAAAAATCCTTTAAAAAATGATTATAACATTGCCATATTTTGTTATTGTAAACACTAGATCTTGGGAGTAGAAATGAAAGAACTTTGCAAACTCAAAAAAGCTGACATTGTCAAACACAAAGATAAGATCTTAAAGTTTGTAAAAGATCCAAAGTTTTTCTGTTTAAAGTGCACCCGAGTTTCCAACAACAAAAAATATCTCTGCTCTCCTAAAAAGATATATTAAACTATTGTAAAAGACAAATTATTCTATTGGATTAATTATCAGCTTTTTTCCAAACTTCCATAGCAAATAACATCCACAAGATCTTGGCTCTTTTTTCATCAGACATTATTTTTTTATTTTTGAGATTTTCAAAAAACTCTCTATCAACAAACTCCAAAGCAAAAGAGTTAGGAGTTAAAGTATCGTAAATCATATCTTTTAGATTTTTTTCTACCCAGTTTTTTAAAGGGACTTCAAATCCTCTTTTTGGTTGGCCAAGAAGTTTTTTATCAAGATATTTTTTTGATAGTTCTCTTAGAATATATTTTGTTTTTGTTCCTCTTATCTTTAGATTGTCTTGTAAAGTTGGAGCAAACTCTAAGATCTCTTTTCCTAAAAATGGGCTTCTACCTTCTAAGGAGTGAGCCATTGATGAGATATCTATTTTAGGAAGAAGATCGCTAAAGAGAATGTTGTTAAAGTCATTGATTAAAGCCAAGTCAAGATCTGAAAATTTCTCTTCATTGACAAATTTCAAACTACTATTTTCTTTGATATTAAAAAACTCTTCATACCCTTCAATAAGATCTGTAGTTGTGGAGAGATACTTTGATATTGGATCTTTTTTTGATGACAGTTCTAAAAGTCTATTAATAAAGTTAAAATAGCTTTTTTTATTATTTGATTTTGGAAGGACTTTTTCTAAAAATCCAAGTTTTGAAGCGATATCAATCCATCCATTGGCAATTGGTACATATCTTCTATACCCACCAAAGATCTCATCGGCACCATCACCATTTAAAATCACAGTAACGTGTTTTTTCGCTTCTCTTGCTACATACCAGCTTGGAATAGCAGAAGAGTCCCAAAAAGGCTGTCCATAGCCTCCTAAGATTTTTTCTATATCGTTTGTTAGATCTAATCCAATTTTTATTGTTGTGTGATCTGTTTCATATCTTTTAGCTGTAAGTTCTGCTAGATCTGACTCATCATAGGCTCCATCAAAACTAACTGTAAAAGTCTTTAATTTTTTAGTGTAACTAGAAGAGATTGCTGTTACTAAAGAACTGTCAATTCCTCCACTTAAAAAAGTTCCAACTTCAAGATCTGAGGTTAGAACTCTTCTTTTAATTGCATTGTGTAGCTTCTGATCAAGTTCTTGAAGTGCTTCTGCTTCTTTGTACTCTCTTTTGAGTCTATAGTGATTATCTATTGAGAAGTATTTTTTTATAGAAAGTGAGTCTGTTTGTAAGTCATAATATCCAAAACTCCCAGCTGGAAAATTATTGAGATCTTCATATGCTGTAAGAGAAGAGGGAAAATACCCACATCTAACATACTCTTGCAAAGACTCTTTTGAGATTTTAAGATCTATATACTCTTTAACAGCATTTATCTCACTGGCAAAAACAAACTCTTCTTTTTTCTTATAAAAATATAGAGGTTTCTTTCCTGCCCTATCTCTTCCTAAAAAAAGTTTTTTTGATTTTTTTTCATAGATGGCAAGGCTAAACATTCCATCAAGAAACTCTAAGGCTTGATCTTTGTATTTTATATACATCTGTAAAAAAGTTTCGGTATCGCCATCTGTTTGAAAATTTATTTCTGGAAGATGTCTTTTTCTTAATTCTTGATGATTGTAGATCTCACCATTAAAAATTATTACAAAATCACCAATCTCCATAGGCTGGTGGGAGTGGGAGATATCTACTATTGAGAGTCTAGTGTGAATAAGAGCTAAAGTGTCATATATCTTAACACTTTGTTCATCAGGACCTCTGTGAAAAAGAGAGTGTTTTATTGATTCTAGTTTATCTCTATTTGGGTTTATGACCCCTGCTATTCCACACATAGACAGATTATAACAAAGTTATCCGTTGTTAGTGTTGGTATTGGCACGTTGTAGAATCAAAGTTGTTAATAAGTTCTTCTAGCTGCTTGGTTGTATAAGGTCTAACAAGTCTTTTTTTATTGTATGTATCAAGACAAAAATCACACCCTAATGTAACACTGCATGATGAATCTGTTCCAATAGTAATTATTTTTTGTCTAGGCGTTAATTTTGTTAAGAGTCCGAAAATTCTCACACCTGTATATTCTGTAAGATCTATGATTATAATGTCATATTTTTTCATTTTAATAAGTTCTTTTATTTCAACATAGTCAATTGATAAGTCTGTATTACAAAATAGCTCTTCTTTTATTTTATTATCATTACTTATATTTGCTCCAGTTGTGACCACTAATATATTCATTTGAATTTCCTACTATTAACTATGCTTAATTAATAAAAACATAAATTTTATACTAATTAACTTAGATTTTTATTAATTTTTTCTATTAAATTCCAATTAAACTAGAATTTAAATTCATTTAATTAGATTTGAGTTTTATAAACTTGCGTCTTTGGAGTATCTAGTGGAAATATATGAAAAGATAAATTACCTTTTAAAAGAGAAAAATATCACAAAAAAAGAGTTTGCAAAAAGATTAATTGAGTTAGAACCAAAATCTAACCGAACAGGAGAGGTGATTTCTGAAAAAATTGTCTACTCTTATCTCAGTGGTCATACAGCAATAAAAGCAGATCTTTTACCTTATATTTCTGATGTTTTAGGAGTTCCTGAGCAACTGTTTTTCATTGACGATGAAAAGACAAGATCTAAGATCTTAAAACATATTGTTAAAACAGCCAATGGCTCTGACAAAAAACATATCAAAAATCTAGATATCTACGAAGATCCTTTAACAATGAATATCATTAGAATGTTGGACTTTGCACCAAAAGCTTTTTTGGAAAAAATAGAAGCTCAATTAAAAGAATACAAAAAGATAACAGAAAAATTCTAACACCAAAAAATCTCTGAATTAGTTATACTTTCTAAATGAAATACTATCTTTTAAAATCACTATTAAAAATTTTCAACAATTATAAAAAACTAAAAAGAGTAAAAAGAGTTGATAACAATCTTTTTAGGCTGGATTTTCCTGAAAAGAGTTGGTTTATTGATGTGACCAAATCCAATGGTCTTATCTATCCAGAATTTGAAAAACAGACTTTAGGAGATTTTAACTCCCCTTTTGATGTAAACTTGGAAAAATTTGCCAATGGATCTTTAGTCAAAAGTGTTGAACTTCTAAATGAAGATAAGCTCCTTTGTTTCAATATTGAAAAACAAGGAAGCTATAAAACCCACCATTCAAAACTAATTTTTGAACTTACAGGAAAACATACCAATGTTGTTTTAGTGGGAGAGGATGAAAAGATAATATCTTCTTTAAGAATAATTGGTGAAAGTATGTCAATTAGACAGCTTAAAATTGGTCAGTTCTATACACTTCCACCAAAACCAAACTTTACATTCTCAGATGGAAGTGTGGAAAATTTAGAAGAGTTTTTGGAAGGTGAAGCAAGAAAAAGAGTCTTTTCAAAAGTTGAAAACTATAAAAAAAGCAAACTAGATCTACTGGAGAAAAAATTAAATAAGTTAAAAAAAGAGATCTCAAAATTAGAAGATCCAAAGAAAATCCTAGAAAAAGCTGAAAAATTTTCTAAAGATGGAGAAACTCTTCTTATTCATATTTCCAATATTAAAGGATATGAGAAAACAATCACTTTAAAAACAGCAGAGGAAGAGGAGCGAAAGATAGATCTAATTCCTGAATTTTCCCCTCAACAAACTGCAAATTTTTACTACAAAAAATCCAAAAGAGAGAAAAATAGAGCAAACAACCTCCACATTGAAAAGCAAGGTCTAGAAGAGAGATGTGAGTTTTTAAAGAAGCTAAAACAGATGGCAAAAAAAGCATCTTCAATTGGTGAAATTAAGATCTTATTTCCAGAGAACAAAAAAGAGAAAAAGAAAAAAGAAAATACAAGAATTGCCAACTTTGAAATTGGTGGATTTAAAGTTATGGTTGGAAAGAACAAAAAAGGAAATATTGAACTTCTCAAAGAGGCTAAAGCAGAAGATCTTTGGTTTCATATAAAAGATATTCCATCCTCTCATCTAATCATCAGATCTAACAAACAAAAAATTCCCCCACAAGTTATTGACGAAGCAGCAAAACTTTGTGTAAAATTTTCTTGTGATAAAGAAGAGAGATTTTTGGTCGATTATACAAAAAGAAGAAATGTAAGGGTACAAGAAGGAGCAAATGTTTTATACACTGAGTATAAAACAGTAAAAGTTTAAAGGAAGTCATTATGGCTGTTTCACCTGTTGGCAATGCTGTTTATGTCAATCAAGCAACTCCAGCTGCAACACAGATCCAAAAACAGGAAAACCAAAGACTAGACTTTCAAAATGCCATTGCTGGAACTTTGAATCAAGATGAAAAAGACAAAATTCAAAAAACCAAACCAGTAGAAGAGAACCACAAAATCAACCCAGATAGAGAACACCAAAAACACGAAAAAGAAGACGAAGAACAAGAGGAACAAAATCTAAAACAGCAACAAAAGAAGAAACCAAGAACCCACGAAGTTCAAGATGAACCTGAACCAAATAGAGTTCAGCATATTGATATTAGGGCTTAGGAAGGAAGCTTAATCTCACCGCCTTGGGCTTGAACTCTTTGCATTAAATCGCAAAATTTCATTCCGTTAGCATCAAGAACAGCTTTCAAAAGAGCCTTTGCTTCTTCATAACCTTTTTGCTCCTCTGTATCTTTTAAAAGTTTGTAAATTACTTCCAATTGATCAACTGCCTCTTTATTAGGAGCTTTTCTAATTGAATAAAAACTATCAACTTCACCTGTTCTTGGATTTATGTTAGGAGAGACTGTTGCATAAACCCAGTAAAAATCTCCATTTTTAGATCTATTTTTTACAAAAGCATTTACAGTTTGACCATCATAGAGCTTAACCCATAAAAGTCTAAATGCAATTTTAGGCATATCTTGATGTCGTATTATATTGTGTGGTGATCCTAGTAATTCTTTTTCACTATAACCAGCATACTTTACAAGGGTATCATTAATTTTTAAAATATTTCCCTGTTTATCTGTCTTGGATATGATTTTTTC
>JAOXRY010000069.1 GCA_025800305.1 Campylobacterales bacterium
AAAAGCAAAAAAAAAAGGAGATGATAAACAAGTTGAACTTCTAAAAAAGAAAGAAAAACTACTAGAAAATGTAATCAGAAAACAAGAGAAATACATTGATACTTTAACTAAAAAAGAGGCAGAAAAGCCAGATAATAAACCTCAGAAAAATATTATGATTAAAGAAGAAAATAGAGTTGCTTATCCAGTATTAAAGCCAGAAATTAAAAAAGTGCAAACTCCTCTAATACCACAGAAAGTAGGAGAGAAAAAAGATTTCTTTAAACAAAAAGTCTCATCAAATAGAGCTGTAAACCAACAAGTAAAAAATATAGAGATAATAGAGAATAATTTAGCAAAAAATAAAAAAGAGATTATTGAAAAAGCTCCAGTAGATAATAGTGAAAAATTAGCTGTTATTGATGAGATTCAAAAGAAGATCGAGTATAAAAAACAACAAGCAAAAAATACAGGTAATAAAAGAGAGTTAAAAAGACTACAGCGAAAAGAGAGAGCTTTAAAAAGAAGGGCGGACATTTTAAGAAAAGAAGATAGAAAAGCTCAATTAGAATATGAAAAAAAAGTTAAAGATATTGAGGAAAAACCAGAAGCAATACAAAAAGAAAATAAACAGTTGACTAAAGTAGATAGCCAAGAGAAAAATAAATTTTATGGGGTAACTCTTGGGTCATCTTTGGCTACAGTGACCTCTAAGTGGAATACAACACCACCACGTAAAAATGAACCTCAAACTTCTATGACCTCTTCTTTAGGAGCTTATGGAGGGTATAAAAAGTCTAACCTTAGAGGATTAGCAAGTTTTGATTATCACCTTTGGTCTAATTCATCATTGATACTCTTAACACTTCAAGGTGATTATATTTTTCCACAAAGTATATACAATGGAAATATATTTGCAGGTGCTTTTGGAGGATTAGGTGTTTTTGAGACACAGCTTACTGGGTCTAGCGGTTCAGGAAGTGTTTTTGGAGCTGATTTTGGGTATATACAAACAATAGGAAAAGAGTTTGAACTAGAAGTTGGAATAAAGTATATAATGCCTTCAATAGAGACTAGTGATAGTGACCATAATGTATTTTTAGAATCAATATTTAATACATATTTTGGAGTAAATAAAAAATTTTAATTTCTTTTTATCAAATAATTTACTGAGAAGTTATTGAGAATATTGTTATGCTAGAGTTTATATAATAAAACCATATAAGGAAAAAAATGAAAAAACTAAGTTTTATATTTACTGGATTAATATTTTCGATATTTTTAATATCCTGTGAAAAAAAAGTAGAAGAAAAGGTAGTAATAGAAAAATCACCAGAACCGTCAGGAAAAATAGTAAAGCTTCAAGGTGATGTTTTTGCTGTAAAAGAGGATAAAAAAGAGTTGCTGAAAGTAAATTCTCAGGTTTTTGTTGGAGACACTATAGAGTCTGGTAAAAGTGGCTTGGCAAGGGTTGTCTTTAGTGATGGTGGGGTTGTTGCAATTGGAGCTGATAGCTCTTTTTCTATTGATGAGTACTTTTATGATGATAAGAGGAAAAGTTCTGATATTAATATTAAAAAAGGGATGTTTGAAGTAATCAGTGGAAAGATTGGAAAAGCAAATCCTGATAAATTTAAACTCAAAGCAAAAACAGCAACAATGGGAATTAGAGGAACTCATATTGTTGGCAATATTCAAGAGGGTAAGCCTGACTTAATCGCTTGTATTGATGGAGCTATCTATGTTGAGGTTGAAGATATCAATGGAAATAAAGTTAAAGTTGATGTAGAAGTTGGACAAAAGGTTGATGTTGATCCAAAAAGTACAAAAGCGTTAGTAGCCAACAGTGTTAATCTTGAAGAGATAAAAAATATTGTTGAATCAACTGGTTTAGATAACAAAGAAGAAATCTTAGAAAACAATATAAAAAATTTAAACATCAATCCAAAAATCTCTACAGCTGGAGACTATTATCACTTAAATGTAGGATTTAATACAGGTTTAAGAGAAGGTATTTCATATAGCCTTGATAAGAAGATACCAGGTGTTAGTGTTGATAAGAGCTCTGGAAAGCTAAAAGTTTTAAACTCTTTAGTTGAAAAAGGAGACTTGGAAGTTTTAGTTAGTGCTTCAACCAAAGATTATAAAGAGAGTAAGAAATATACTATTAAATCAACAAAACACAGAGATTGGGTAAGTTTAAAATCTGGTGAAGGTTTTGTAATTGGGTTAAAAGCAGATGGAACTCTTTGGAGTTGGGGAAGAAGTAATAAGGGAGCTTTAGGACTTGGATATAAAAGTTTTGTCTTTGAGCCAACTCTAATCTATTCTAAAACTCCTTTTGCGAGCTTTGATATTGGAGATAGGTTTGTTGTAGCAGTGAAAAAAGATGGAACTTTATGGTCATGGGGAGACAATACAAACGGCAAACTTGGTCTAGGTAATAATCAAAATAGAGATATACCAACTCAGATTGGAAAAGAAACAAATTGGGAAAAAATTGCTGTTGGATATAACCATAGTTTAGCTATCACGAAAGATGGAGCTCTATGGTCTTGGGGTGAGAATATTGCAGGAAAGCTAGGAACAGGAAATTCAGAAGATTCTAATTTACCTATAAAGATCTCTAGTAAAGCTCCTTGGAAAGAAGTTGTAGCAGGGGAGGGACACTCTCTTGGTATTAAAAGTGATGGAACTTTATGGTCTTGGGGTTCTAATGAAGTGGGACAACTTGGTGTAAAAGACACTCTAGCATTTCTAAAACCAGAGCAGATCTCAAAAGAGACAAATTGGAAGAAAGTATATGCAAATAGCCTTAGTAGTTTTGCTTTAAAAACAGATGGAACTCTTTGGTCTTGGGGAGATAACGAGCTGGGACTTTTAGGACAAAAAAACTATGAAACTTTGATGATTCCAACAATGATTAAGAGTAAAACACAATGGACAAATCTATTTGCTGGGAATACAAACATCGTAGGTCAAGATAGTAACGGAGATTTCTGGGGTTGGGGACAAAATAAATTTAGTGAGATAAAAGCTGATAAGAGACCTATTGTAGCTCCTTTAAAGCTGGGTGAGGTCTATAAAGGTAGTGTTTCTATTGGTGAAAATTACATCTTAGGTGTTACGAAAGACTCAACTTTAAAATATAAGGGGAGTTCAAAATATAGAACTTTAAGTGGAAAAGCTATTACAGTAAACTCAAAAAATTTAAGTAGTAAGTAAGAATATTATTTCTGGTTTAATATATAATATAAACAAAAAATCAAAGAGATAATATGAACGAAACAGAGAAAAAAGAGGGAATAAAAGAGAAGATAATAACAGCAGTTCTTTCAATTTTGACTGGTGGAATCTATTTAGCATTGAAAATGGCAAAAGATAGTCATGAGAAAAATAAGAGTTAAGTAAAGATCTTGGAACAACATCTGCTGATTTAAAACAAATATAAAAAAGGTTTTAATTTGTTTTTTTATCTCCACGCAGTAGAAGATTGTTCCGTCGATTTTGGGTTTGAGCCTAAAAGTGATTTGCCTGTAAGGTATGATGGTGACGGTTATGAGCTAGAGTCAGTCCCTTTTGATGATTGCGGATTTTCTTTTGATGAAGATTATATTGATGAAAAGTTAGATGGGATAAGTAGATGTTTATTTCCTTCAATTAAGGCGGTTTATATAGAGAACTATAGTTTTTCAGCTAATAGAAAACAGTTAGAGCTAATTAAACAAGCTGTCGAAGAGAGACAAGGAACTTTGGTTGATGGATATATCAGCTTTAGAAATATGTCTTGTTGGCAAGATAGAATCGAATCTATTTTAGATGGTCTTGGTTTTGGATATCTTCTTTTTGATCCTACACAAAATCTAAAAGGTGGGATGTACAAAGGAAAGACTTGGCTTGATGTTCCTGATAACTATCTTTGGTGGGCAGTGAAAAATGAGATCTCTGTTTGGAAAAATGCCAAAGATGAGATCAATAGAAGAAAGATTCAAGCAACTGGTAAAGGCTATGTTCCTTCAACATTTATCAATGAAAATGGTGTTCTTAAGCAGTTTGAAAAAGAGTTGAATAATAGAGAATATCAAGTTAGAAAGGTTGCTTCAAAAGCATAATTTTTAATGAAAAATCAACTAGCAGTTATTGATAATCAACAATTGATAGAAAATCATGGAATTACTGTTAAGAAATATTATTTCATTTCCCAAAAGCTTATTGAAGAGATGGCAGAACTTTCTGAGGTTTTAAATGATCTTCTTCGTGGAAAACCAAATAGTAAAAAGATAACTGCTGAGTATAAAGATGTGTTGAAATATTTTAAACAGTATGAAGATATTGTTCAGTTTGTCAGTGGAAATAATCAAGTTGAATACAAGATTGATACTATAGATTTTAGTAAGGGTGAAAGGAAGAAAATTGGTTTCCTTGCCCTTGCTTCACTAAATTTGAATATTTCCATGTCAATTATGCAAAAAGAGATCTGCAAAGATCTCATAGGAAAAACAAGACCAGAAAGATTAGCTGGTGCTTATTTTGATTTGAAAAATAGCCTGAAAGTTTTTAAAAAAGTTGTTGATGTGAAAAAAGGTCTTTACCAAAAGAAAAAACTAATCTTAAATCTTTAGAAAAATTCTTAATAAACTCTTGTTATTAAAGGATTTTTTGATATAAATTACCCTTAAATTTAAATATACAAAGAGGATGAAAAGTCTTCTGCTTAAAAAAAGGAATACATATGTGTAGCTGGACTAAAAGTAGCTGGAGAGAAAAGCCAATTAAGCAACAGCCTAACTATCCAGATCTAAAAAAATTAAGATCTGTAGAAGAAGAACTTGCTACTTACCCACCTTTGATTTTTGCAGAGGAAGCTAGAACATTAAAAGAAAAATTAGCAAGTGTTTCAAAAGGAAATGCTTTTTTACTTCAAGGTGGAGATTGTGCAGAAAGCTTCAATGCCTTTGATGGAAACAACATAAAATCACTATTTAAAGTAATGATGCAGATGGCAGTTGTTATGACTTTTTCTGGTGGAAAACCAGTTGTAAAGGTTGGTAGAGTTGCAGGGCAGTTTGCAAAGCCAAGAAGTGCTGATTTTGAAGAAATTGATGGGATTTCATTACCAAGCTATAGAGGTGATATTGTTAATGATATGGAATTTACAGAAAAAGCAAGAATTCCAAAAGCAAAAAAACTTTTAAAAGCTTATAATCAATCGGCAGCAACAGTAAACTTACTAAGAGCATTTGCAAGAGGCGGTATGGCAGATCTTCAACAAGTACATAACTGGAATCAAGACTTTTTAAAGAATAATACTTTAGGTGCTAAATATGAAGAGATCGCTTGTAAAATTAGTGAATCTTTGCAGTTTATGGAGTCTATTGGAATCAATTCAAAAAATACTGCACAACTTGCTGAGACTGTTTTATATACTTCCCATGAAGCACTTCTTCTAAATTATGAGGAAGCTTTAACTAGACAAGACTCTTTAACAGGTGATTGGTACGATTGTTCTGCACATATGCTTTGGATTGGAGATAGAACAAGAGGTCTAGAAGATGCTCATATTGAATTTTTTAGAGGAATAAAAAATCCTATTGGCTGTAAAGTTGGACCATCGATGAAAGAAGATGAACTTATTAGACTTATTGATGCTCTTAACCCTGAAAACGAAGCAGGTAGATTGAATCTAATTGTAAGAATGGGTGTAAATAAAGTTGAAGAACTTTATCCAAGTCTATTAAAAAGAGTTGAATCTGAAGGAAAGAAAGTTGTTTGGAGTTGTGATCCTATGCACGCCAATGTTGAAAAAACAAATACAGGATATAAAACAAGAGACTTTGAAAATATCTTAGGTGAAGTTAAACAGTTCTTTCAGATCCATAAGGCACAAGGAAGTGTGGCTGGTGGAATTCACCTTGAGATGACAGGACAAGACGTTACTGAGTGTACAGGAAGTACATCTTCAGCTATTACAGCAGAAGGGTTATCTAGTCGGTACCATACTCAATGTGATCCAAGACTAAATGCTGATCAAGCACTTGAACTTGCTTTTTTGATTGCTGATACTTTAAAAGAAGCTAGATAGTCATTCAGATCTAGGAGTCTAAATTAACTAGACTCCTAAAATAACTCTAATTCTTCTTCTCCATCTTCTGTTGTTTGATCTGTAATTGCTAACTCTAACTGTAAACAAGAGCTAAATAGTGAAGCATCAATATAATGTATATCTTGTGTAGATTGTTTAATAAAAACTGTTTCTCTCCAGCCTGATAAATCAAGCATGATATTTGACAGAAAAAGAGTTACTTTTCTTTTTTTATTTTCATCAAGTTCTTGGATATTCGATAGGGTGTCTGAAAGAGATGCAATAGCAAAAGCTAGATCTTTAAATTCTACTAAATCGTTAATAACTCCAGAGTATTCTAATAGATATTTAGCTGTTTTATAGAGTGAGTCTAGTTCCATAGAGTGAGTAAAAACTTCTATACTATCATTGATTTCAAGTTCTAAAGAAGCTAATTCTCTAAGATCTTCTAAAATATATTCATCAATATCATTGGAGTATGTTTTAGCGTCAATTTTTTCTTTGTGAGATTTTTTAAGAACCTCTCTCTCCTCCTCTGTAAGAGTTTTAAGATCTTTAGTCTCTTTTACTACAGTTTGTAAAAACTCTTTTTTATTCTCTTTGTTTGAGTATTTGTGAGCAATTAAAAACTCTAATCTCATGTTATAGTGGTTGATTTTTAGCTTTTGATATTCTAATACAGTGATATCGTTAAGTGTAAATATTTTTGCATTATTTTTCAGTCCTAACTCCACATTTTGAACCAGTACCAAAAAATATTTTCTTCCATTTTTTAAAGCAATTGATACTTTATTGTTTGTATACTTTTTTTCGTCAAATTCAAAAAAACTCACTTTTTGATTGTTTCTCTCTTCGAAAAAACAGTTAAGATCTAACTCTTCTTCATTGGCTTCAGGCTTTTCTTCTAAAAGTTTTCCAAAGCTACTGTTGTACATATTGGTACCATTTTCAAAGATTGCAATTACTGGATTAGGATTAGAGTCTAAAAGATCTGTTATTGCAATTATTTTTTCTGCTTCTTTTGCTTTAACCAAGTTTTTACTTTGTTGGAGAAGCTCTTTTTCTTTAAAAACTTCTTCAATTTCTTCTAGAATTTTTTCAGGTGAATTTTCCAAGGAGATAAATTTATCGATTCTATTTTTTAAGATATCAAAAATAGCACTTTTAGAAGTCTTTGAGTAAAAAACAATTGTACTAATTGTTTTGTTGTTTTTTAAAAGTTCGATTTCTTTATCAGTATTATTTGTAAGATCTATAAAAAGAAAACCTATATCAGTTGTAAATGAATCAACTTGTTCTAAATCGAGTTTTTTAACTATATTAAGGAGTGTGGTATCTTTACTTTTCAAAAAGAATTTCATTTTTTTCATAAGGTTTCCTTAGAAAATTTAACAAATTTTTTTATTTTACCACAATCTTTTTTACCTTTCTTTTTTTCTACAGCACTACTAACATCAAATCCATAAAAACCAAAGGATTTAAGGTCTTTTACATTTTCTTCGTTTAATCCACCAGCTAAAATTATTTTGGAACAATCAATATTTTCAAACCACTCTATAGGAACTCTTTTTCCCATTCCTCCATATTCTTCAACAAAAGCATCGACTAGTCGGTATTCATTGGGATATAATTTAAGATCTTCTGGAGTTTTTGCTCTTATTACTCTAATAAAATTACAATCGAGCTCTTTGAAAAAATCTTCTTCTGGGGAAAAATGAATTTGTGCAAGAGTTAGTCCACATTCTTTCATGGTTTGATTGACAAACTGTGAAGAGGAGTCAACAAAGAGTCCAACTTTTTCTACAAATGGCGGAAGTTTTGAAATAAGATCTCTGGCATTTTTAGGAGTTATATATCTAGGGGATTTTTCATAAAAGACAAAACCAAGAGCATCTGCACCATTTTCTATAGCACAAAAAGCATCTTCAAGGTTTGTTATCCCACAAATTTTTACTCGCAATTTTCTACTTTAAAGAGTCGATAGCTGCTTTTCTATCCTCTTGCTTAAAAACATAACTCCCAGCGACAACAATATCACAACCAGCAGCTTCTAGTTCTTTTACATTTTTATTATTTACTCCACCATCAACTTGGATAAGTGCTTTAGAGCCTGTTTTTTCAATTAAAGCTTTCATTCTTTTTGTCTTTTCTATAACAAGTGGGAGAAAACTTTGTCCACCAAATCCGGGGTTAACACTCATCAATAGAACCATATCAAGATCTGAAAGAAGATACTCAACTGCTTCTGCTGGTGTGTGGGGATTTAAGACTATTCCTGGTGAAATTCCCAAAGACCTAATGTGCTGAACAAGTCTATGAGGGTGCTTCTCTTCTTCAATATGAAAAGTAATATATTTTGGTTTGTATGGAGCAAAGAGATCCACAAAAAATGTATTGTTTTCAACCATCAGGTGAACATCAAGAGGTTTTGTTGCAGCCTTAGCTACAGCAGACACAACAGGAGGTCCAATTGTTAGATTTGGTACAAAATGACCATCCATAACATCTACGTGAACTAGATCACAGCCACCTTCACAGATCTCTTTTACGTCTTTTTCTAAATTGCCAAAATCGGCTGAAAGTATACTTGGAGCCACCAACATAATATTTCCTTTATCCTTAACTATTTTATTATAAGAGAGACTAGTCTTCTAAGCCGTCTGTTGAAGATCTAACTCTATCCTATGCTAGAATTAGATAACTCACCGTGTGAGAAAAAAGTAAAACGGTTCACCATCAAAAGCCATCTGTACGTAAACACCTTTACGATCAGCAATAACTGATTTTGTTTTTTCCATTTTACCAAATGTTCTAGGAAGAGTGTTTTTGATTGTTATACCTTTTTGATTTAAAAGTACAGCTTTTACTCGACCTGTAATAATATTAATCAGTTCTGACAAAGCGTCTAACTCATCTGTAATAGATTCAGCCTTTTCTCCCAGAAGTAATAAACAAGCTCTTCTTGCAATTTCTCTTGGGAAAAATAGAAATAACATTCCATCAAGATCTTCAAAAAAACCAACAGAGGCAGAGATAAACTCTTTATCTGTAGAGATGTTAAAACCACCGATTTGAACATTTTCTTTGTGAGACTCAGCACCAGTCATTACCTCAATTGTTTCAACTGTAGCATCAACAAAAATAGAGACTTCTTTTACAAGTTTTTTACTAATTGTTTTTTGTTCTTTTTTTACAACTGTTGCACCATCATCTTCTTGAATAATATCTTCATTTTGCAAAGCTGACTCTAAACTATCTTCGAAAAATATTCCTCCTGCTTTCATCTCTTCTTGTAGAACCTCAGGAACCTTTGAATAGTCAAGTCCAGTCAGACAGATCGCAGCACCATATTCTGCTCCTGTTACGGCCAATCTATTGAAAAAATTTACAGCATGGGTATTAAATGAATTAACAGTGGTACAGTTGAAAATAAATACTTTAAAACCAACTGCCAGTGAGTTATTATGGTATTCATAGTCAAAGCTTTCTTTGATCTCTCCATCAATATAGCCATCTAAGCCATACACAACAGCATTGTCTTTAGTGTAGTAAGGAACTTTTTTAGAAAAAAGAGTCAAATAGGTAGAGTCAATAGTAATTTCATATTGATCCAATTTGATTTTTTCTCTGTACTCTTCAGGTGTTTTGGCAATCTCTGTTCCTTCAACGCCCTTTTCCTTTAAACGCATTAAAAGGCTACCTCTTTGGTCAGAGTCCTTATTGTAGATAATTACTTTGTGTTCTTCTTCTTTTTTCCCGTCAATTAAAAGATCTAGAACTTTTAAAGATTGAAGAAGATGAATTTCAGGGGAACCTTTGTAAAAATGAACAAGTTGCTTATAAACATCATTTTTATAACAGACGATTCCAACTTCTACGTTCTTAGATTTTCTGATTTTTAAAAGTGTATCTGTAAGATAGTTGATTCCATTTTTATTAAAGAAGATAACTTTTTCAAAAGAGATCATTATCCCTCTTGCTTTAATTCTATTTAAAAATTTTAGGTCTTCATTATTTATGATTAAAGGCGCATTATTGCCGTCGATAAAGCCTTGAGGGGAAAATATTGCTATTCCGTTACGAATTTGAGGAGTCATATTCTTCCATATATTGATTAAATTCTACAATTACATCGCCAACAAATTCTGTATCAAGTTCGATAAAACCATTTAAACCAGCATTTATTAGTTCAGGTCTGCTAACTACATAGAAAAACAATAAGTAGAGTAGTTTTGCTAATTTTTCTTGCTCTGTATTATCTGTCTTTTTTTTATTAGCTAGGATATCTAAGATCTCAATTGATTCACTTTCCATTTCCCATTTTTTTCCAATGGTCATCCCAATATGAAAAACATTTACACCAGCTAATTTACTTAAAATACTATTGTAATTTACACAAGAGTATTCTTTAATCTCATCAACAACACCTTTTTGTTCTTCAAAAAGCTTGTCACAAAAAATTGATGTTGCTGTAAGAAGAGATGCTAAAGGAGTGTAGTTTTTATCATTTTTTGTTTCTAACGTTTCAAGAATAAACACCCACCTAGAAAGCATTTGTCCTTGGAAATCTATATATTCATCTTTTGTAAGTTGAAAAACAGAGAAAGTTGATGGGAGTATTTTTGAAAACATAAAGCTTTCTACAACAGCAAGTGCTGAAGAAAGTCCAAGAATTCCAAAGATCTGAGAAGGATCTTTTATCTCTTTTTCAAAACCATAGATAGGCTTTGTTGTTAGTTCTTTAAGATAAAACATCAAAGCAGGATCTTCTTTTGCAACTTTTGCAGCTTTTGGTAAGTCTCCTTGTTTTAAAGCGACAAGGCACTCTTTTAAGGTGGCTTCCAAAGGAGGAATCGACTTTATGTAGTCAGAAACTTTTTCTTTATTAACAAGCATTCTTATAAATTTTTCCTAAGAGTAGTAGTTTGAAATGTAATATTATCCTCATTATCCTTTAATTATTGAAAGAAGATTGAAAAAAACCTTTACTTAAGCTATCTTTTATAACAAAACTGTATAATTGCCAAAAAATTTCAAGGAAAAGTTATGGCAAGAAGATGTGATATTACTGGCAAACAAGCTATGGTTGGAAATAACGTAAGTCATGCGAATAACAAAACTAAGAGAAAATTTGGTGTAAATTTAAGAACAGTTAGAGTAACTCTACCAGACGGTACTACTAGAAAAATTAAAGTTGCAGCATCTACACTTAGAACAATGCGAAAGCAAAAAAGAAAGTAAAAGCTTAACGCTTTGCTTTCTCGACTAAAGCGACTTATCCACTGGGAGGCAACTCCCAAACCTGAAATTTCACTTTCAGGTGCAATCTACGAAGAATTAAAACCCTTTCGATTACCTGTAATCCTACTTGTAATGATCATGCTCTTTGGATCATTAGGCTATGTTATTATTGATGACATGTCACTTTTGGACGCAATTTATCAAACAGGAATTACTTTTACAACAGTTGGTTTTGGAGAAATCTCTGAGATCTCACCTGCTGGTAGAATATTTACTATATGTTTGATTATTGCTGGTTTTGGTATTATGACATTCTCTATTGGTCTTGTGGTAGAGGTGATTAACAAGGGAAATCTAATAACAATCCTAAAGGAAAATGCTATGTTATATAAAATTGCAAGATTAAAAAATCATTTTGTTATCTGTTATCACAATGAATATACAATTGAGTTGGCATCTCAGTTTAGAAAAAATCATGTTCCTTTTGTTGTTATTGATCCATCACCAAACTTTCCAGAAGAGGCAGAAAAATATAAATATCCTTACTTTATCAATGATGAACCTCATAAAGATACAGCAATTAGAAAAGCCTATGGTTCCAGTGCAAAAGGTGTGATTGTCCTTTCAAAAAATATTGCAGATAATATTGCTCAAATTTCAACAATGAGACTTTTTGAAAAAGAGATAAATAGAGTTCCTTACTACATCATCTCCAACAGTGAAAAAGAGAGTGATATAGAAAAGCTTAAAAAACTAGGAGCTGACTCTGTTGTTGCTCCAACAAAGCTTCTTGGTCAAAGAATTAGCTCAATGGCTATTAGACCAGATATGGAAAATATGCTTGAAAACTTTCTTTATCAAAAAGAGCATGGTTTAGATATTGAAGAGATTGTTGTTCCTAAAAATAGTTGGATTATTTTTAAAAGATTAAAAGAGACACATCTTAGAGAGATAACAGGTGTTAGTGTTATTGGCATTTATGAAAAAGATGTTTTTTACACAATGCCAAAAGGAGATAAGCAGGTAATGCTTGACTCAAAGCTTGTAGTTGTAGGAACTTCTAAAACAATAAAAGACGCCAAAAAGATTATTAGAAAAGATAAAAAACCAGAAGAGGTTAAGTTCGTCTAAGAAAAATCATTACAATTTGCAATATTTTTGCTGGTAGTTTACTTAGAAATAGTAAATTACTTTTATGATTTTAGAACACATTCCAGAAAAACTAAAAAAAATCCAAAACCCATGTCAGTTTCTTCACTATAAAGGAGACTTAGATCTTCTAGATTCTTTTAAAGTTGCAATTGTAGGATCTAGAAAACCATCTGAATATACAAGATCTTTTGTTATGAGACTTTCCAGTGAGATAGCAAGGCGAGGAGGAGTTGTTGTCAGTGGAGGTGCTCTTGGTGTGGATACTGTGGCCCACAAAGGAGCAGGAGATAGAACTATTGGAGTTTTTGCCAATTCTTTAGATCTTGTCTATCCTAAAACTAGTAAAAATACTATTGAAAGAATCTACGAAAATGGTTTGGCTCTATCTGAATATGAGGAGACAACCTATGCTAGACCTTACTACTTTGTTCAAAGAAATAGAATTGTTACAGGAATCAGTGATATTATAGTTATTGCACAAGCAGATTTGGAAAGTGGTTCTATGAGAAGTGCTGATTTCGCTTATGAACAAGGAAAGCCTATCTTTGTTCTGCCTCATAGGGTAGGAGAGAGTGAGGGGACTAACTTACTCTTAAAAAACTGTAAAGCAAGAGCTATCTACGATATTGATTGTTTTTTAGAGGAGATAGGCTTGGATAAAGTTGATGAGCCCACAGATGAGATCTTAGAATATTGTAAAAGTATGCCATCATATGAAAGTGCTTATAATATTTTTGGGGATAAGATCTTAGAATATGAGCTTGAAGGTAAAATTCAAATAGATAATATGGTGGTTAGAATCAGGTGAAATATGTTTCAATAGATGTTGGTTTGAAAAGAATTGGAGTGGCTTTCTCTCCAGATGGGAAGTTTGTTTTTCCCAGTGAACCAATTTTAAGAAAAAATAGAAATCAAGCTTCTAGAGATCTTTTAGCAGTATTAAATGAAAAAGCAGCAGATGTTTTAGTTGTTGGGCTTCCAAAAGGTGGTAGTAGTCAAGAGGAGATGGAGAGAAGAATAAAGCATTTTGTTTCTTTAATAGAGTTTGATGAAGAAATCGTTTATCAAGATGAATATGGAAGTTCACAAGAAGCAGAAGAGATGGCACAAGGAATCTTTAGAAACAAGAGAGACGGCAAAACCGACTCTCTTGCTGCAAAAGTTATCTTAGAAAGATACCTGAAGGTTATCTAATCTACTCTGTTTTAAATACTGGTGGCTTACCAACACCAGGGAGATCTGGAGGGGTGTTTGCGGCATCTTGATTATTTGCTTTTTGTTCACAGCCTATGAAAAATAGTGCAACTAAAGCTCCTAAAAAAATCTTTTTCATTATTGTCCTTTATTCGATATAAACCCAGAAAGATTGTTTTGCTTGTACGGTTGTTAATCTTTCAATTTTATTGTCTACTTTTTCATCATTGTATGGTGCGTAAACTCTCCACTGGTCACTAAAAAGAAGAATGTATTTGACTTTTTTTCCTTCTGCTTCGTATATAGTTTTAAGATCTTCTGCAGAGGAATCACTACTAAGAGATCCCATAAGGTTCCAGCCACTATTTAAGGCTTTTTCAAAGTCTTGATGGTTTGATGAAGAGATAGTTTTATTAGGAAGAGTGATTGATGTAGAAGTATTTGTTTTTACTGCTAGTCCTACTGTTTTGTCTGTCCATGTGAACTTTTCTAGTTTGTCTTCATATGAGTCATTGAGATCCCAGTAGTTCCAGACTTTCTCTTTGCTGTTATATTTTACGAGGTACTCAATAGCACTGTCAGATCCAAAGAGTTTTTCTAGAGTATAGAAGCTGTTGCAACTTTCATTGTTTTCATCTACGTCACATGAGAGAATTTCACTTCCTAATGAGAGATAAGTCCAGCCATTACTCAGATCTATTGATGAGAGTTGCAGTTGATTTTTAAAAAGCGTGTGATAGATCTGAATATTTTTTATTGTACTTCCTCCTGCTGTTAAGGTACCAAAACTTTGAGCGGTATAAGTTTGGTCATTTTCTTTTTTTATGAGGAGTTGAAAATTATCAAATACAGCTACCACTTTATTTCCTGAAAACTCTAAAGCTATTTCAGTAATATTATTCTCTTTTAAAGTTATGGTGCCATTTTCTAAAGATCTATCTAGAACTTTTTGTGTTGGAAATTTGGTTGTTATTGTAATTGATGTATTCTCTTCATTAAAAAGTTCTATCTGAACGAATGACCCATTGGAATCTAAAAAGGCATTTTGTACTGGATAGATGACATTGTTTTGGGTAAAAGAGGTTGCATTAGTATCTATTTGCGGTGTAGATCTAGAGCTATCATTGGAATAAAAATCACTATTGTCTCCAACACCATCTCCGTCACTATCAACTGTTTCACTAGAGTCAGTTGGAAAAGCGTCAATAGCGTCAATAACACCATCTCCATCACTATCTACAACATCTTCTATAGAGAGATTTGTATCTGCAAATC